>JAXHVO010000042.1 GCA_034189135.1 Thermodesulfobacteriota bacterium
CTTTAACGAGTTGCCAATGCAAGTAAATTATGCATTTTCTGGAAAATCTTCGTTTTACTTCTATGCGATTTTACATCGTAAATTCAAACAGTTTTCAATTGTCGTTCAGACACTAACTATATGCCAAGTCATCCAGCACCCGGATGGCTGAGTGGCGGGCCCAAGGAAAATATTTTTCATGGGCCGGATGAATACCCGATTATGTTTTCTATCAATGGATGAAGGAGAAGATGATGCCGGATATGAGAGAGCTTGCGATCCTTATGAAAGAACTCAAAGACCAGCTTGCTCTTTGCATGAGGTGCGGCACCTGCCAGTCTGTTTGCCCTCTTTTCGCTCAGACCGGGCAGGAGGCAGATGTGGCTCGTGGCAAGCTTGCCCTGTTAGATGGGCTGTTGCAGGAAATGTTTAAAAATCCTCATGGTGTTTACGACCGGTTGGACCGGTGTCTTCTGTGCGGTTCCTGTGCGGCCGCCTGCCCCAGCGGCGTGAAAGTACTGGACATATTCATCAAAGCCCGTGTAATATTAAACACTTATATCGGATTGTCATGGACAAAGAAAATTATTTTACAGAAAATCCTGTCTCACCCCCGGATATTTGACCGTCTTGTTCATTGGGGCGCAAAACTTCAAAAATTGTTTTTCAGGCCGGTTAATGATACATTGAAAACCTCATGTGCGCGATTCCTACCTTTCCGGCTTTCAGAGCGCCATATCGTATCCCTTGCGCCCGAACCCTTTCACCGTCACATGCCGTCATTAAATACCAGCCCCGGCCCTTGCGGAATAAAGGTGGCTATTTTTGTCGGATGTTTAATTGATAAAATTTATCCCCATATCGCCAGGGCCACTTTAGATGTGTTAAGCCATCATGGTGTCGGAGTCTTTTTGCCTGAAGACCAGGGGTGTTGTGGGATTCCGGCCATCTCCGCAGGTGACGCCACCACATTCAATCGGTTGGTTCGCCACAACCTGGAGCAATTCAATAAGACGGATTTTGACTACCTTATCACCTCATGTGCCACCTGCACCTCAACCATTAAAAAAATATGGCCCCTGATGCTTCAACGCGAATCCAAAGAAATAAAAATCAAGGTTGATAAAATTGCAGAAAAAACCATGGATATCAGCCAGTTTTTGGTGTCAAAAGTTGGCCTTAAAGCCGGCAGCAATCATCTAGAATCCATTAATACAGTTACCTATCATGATCCATGCCATTTAAAGAAATCATTGGGGGTGTCAGAGGAGCCCAGGGCATTGATTCAAGCCAACCCCGGGTATCTTTTACGGGAAATGCCCGACGCCGATGCCTGCTGTGGTATGGGGGGAAGCTTTAACCTTCAATATTATGATATTTCAGCTGACATAGGAAAGATGAAACTGGAAAACATCAAACGTTCCGGCTGCTCCATGGTGGCCACCGGCTGCCCGGCGTGCATGATTCAACTATCCGATATATTGTCAAAATCGGGGGATCCGATAGCGGTGAAACATCCTGTTGAAATCTATGCCGAGTTCTTAAATGAACAACACGAATGGAGTAAAGGGGTAAAAGGCATAAGCCATCAAGGCAAAAGAAAATAGTAAAGCAGCCACGCCCAAAGGACATGGTTTTTCTAAGCTAAAAAATAACGGCCTCGCTGCTCTGAAATTTGTCAGCTGCCTCGATATAACTTCCCGTAGGAATTTAAATAAATTTTATCGTACTGCAGATCTTCCTTTGCATGGGGGGCCTTTCTTTTTTCCGGATGTCCGACGGCAATAATGGATTCGACTTTTAGTTCCGCAGGGATATTTAAAATTTCAGAGATATATTCCTGGGCTGTTTTTTCTTGGTCATGCATCCTTTCTCGGATCTGAATCCAGCAACTTCCGAGTCCGATTGATTCAGCAGCCAGCTGGATAAATATGGATGCAATAGAAGCATCTTCCACCCATACATCAGACTTTGCCGCATCCGCGCACACCACAATTCCTAAAGTCGCATGTCTTAAAAAGGAAGATCCATGTTCCTTGGTTAATGAAAGCGTTTTCAGCAAATCTCTTTGGGTAACAAAGATAAATTCCCAGGGATTAAACCCCCTTGAGGAAGGAGCTCGTAGAGCGGCTTCAATCAAAACAGCAATTTTCTCTTTTTCAACGGAATATGGCAAATATCGTCTAATACTTCTTCTTTTTTCAATGAGGGGCAAAAACATTAAAATACTCCTTTAACAAGTTTTAGTTAACCACCACAAATATTTTTATTTTTACTTTAATATCACTTTTTTCTTTATAATCAGAAATGCGCATATCAGAGAGAAAAATTTTTCCGGTCATTTTTTCTTTGTTTCTGTGTTTATTTAGAGCCGTCCGCATGACTGCATTTCGGTATTCACTGATTAGAGCTTTTTTAAGATTGCCTGTACGAAATGAAGTTTCATAAAATACAGCATGATCTGATCGGGAAATAATGATCTTGGTCAGACATGTTTGCTTGGCAAGAATTCTGTGATTGCCCAGGTCATAGAATTCGGTTGTTGTATTTTTTAACACCCCTTGAGAAGAGGTTTTCAGTGTGTTAAAATCAACAAATGTGCCTTTTACCTTTTTAAGCACAAATTCAACCCCGGATATTTGATCAACCAAACTGTTTGCGGCCAATCCGGCTGCCCTGCGTCGTGCAAGAATTTTTGAGTTGGGGCTGGCGTTTTCGGGAATCTTGGCGTAACCGTATCCAACCACCTGAATCTCTTTGGAAATTTTCTTTTCAACAACTGCTTCCTCAAATTTATCCCTGGGGCAGCTAGCGGTGATCAATAAAATGAAAATGATTGCACAAACAAATGCGGTATTGATTTTACCAAGCATGTGATATAATTACCGTAGTGAGTCGTTTTACATTAATAATGTCCTACAACTATCAAACCAAACCCCTTTTCGCAATAAAAAGATGACTGACTTAAAACCGATTGATAGCAAACAGAATGTCCATATTACTGAATGTATTCGCTGCGGAACCTGCTGCAAAAAAGGGGGCCCTTCTTTTCATTTGGAAGACAAAACCTTAATCGACAAAGGCATCATTTTATCCAAATACCTTTTTACCATCAGAAAAGGCGAACCGGCATATGACAATGTCAGACAAGAGCTGTTACCGCTATCTTCAGAACTGATAAAAATAAAAGGGAAAAATGACTCCAGCACCTGTATATTTTATAATGAAAGCGAAAACAAGTGCAACATTTACCAAAACCGACCGGTTGAATGCAAAGCCATGAAATGCTGGGATACAAGGGAAATTGAAGCCATCTATGCAAAAGACCGGCTGACTCGAAAAGATTTGCTTTCTGACATTGAAGGACTATGGGAGCTTGTCAAAGATCACCAGTCCCGCTGTTCATATGAAAAAATTAAAAGGATGCTGCAAAAACAGGGCAATAACAAAGATGCGATGCAAAAAGAGATTCTTGAAATGATTCGGTATGATACTCAAATCCGCCATCTGGTGGTAAAAAAAGGGGGCATGGATTGCGAAATTCTTGATTTCCTGTTTGGACGGCCCCTTACAGTAACCATAAAATCCTTCGGTCTTAGCTAATCTTCGGGAAATTCGTCTTCAACAAAATCATCGATATTATCTATGGGCTCATCTATTTCCTCTAAAGCTTCCGATATCGATTCCTCCACTGATTCATCTATCGTGTCTTCCAGCGGGTCTTCCACCAGGTCTTCCGCCAGTTCTACTTCCTGAGGGGGTTGAGGCTGTGGTGGTTCCTGGACCGATTCTCCCCATATATATTTGCCGTATTTAAGATATCCCTGGACATTGTTCAAACGGGCATCCACGTTGATGTCGGTGGGCAGGACATTCCCTGCAATCAGCGGCTGGAGGTACTTCGCCAGTTCCATACAACCGCCTCCGGTTAAGATAATCGTATCAATGTCCCAATCACCTGCCCATACCCGATCGATGTCATTGGCTATGGTCCCGGCCAGTTGAGCGTAAACCTGATCCCTTATTTTGGAGAAATCGAGTCCATGCCCCTTCATTTTAATGGCTCCCTGTTCTGCCGCCCGGTATAAGCGGTACAGTTCAACGCTGACTCCGCATTTTTCCCGTAGTTTATTGGAGATTACGCCAAACGCTTTTGAAATTCCGGTATCCATGGTTCTGCTGCTACGATCAATATACCTCAGACGGTCCATTATGGTAAAATCGGTGGTTCTGAACCCGATATCGATCACACCCACTTTCTGTTTGGCCAGATCCTTATTGACGATTTTACCCCGGTCATCCATCAGGTGGTTTATAATTGTTCCCAGGGGCTGCGGAAGCATTCGAACTTTATTGATGTAGATTTCTTTGACAATCTTGCTGCCATCGGGCTGGAGGTATGATATCTTGTGATGCCCCGTAAGGATTTCATTGAACCGTTTGTGGTTGTGCTTAAAATATCCTATGGGAAGCCCTGACACCACGTTGATGGGGACATTAATAGAAGAAGAACTGTCTTTTAAAAAAACGCCGGCAACCGTCAGCGAAAGAACTTTAACAAATTCAGATATCAGCTTTTCCTGGTCCAGAGTAAAGCTGATCACGTTGGACTGCTGTTCAGCAAGATCCCCAATAAAATATGACCTGCCATCTATGGTCACGTTGAAATAGTTGGAAAAAGAAGTCTCACCGAAATCAACCCAGAATTGCAAATCCGTGGCATCCCCAAAAAGGGATTTAAAAATCAGGGTCTCGTTGCCGTCGGTCGCTTTGGTAAAACCGAATCCAATATCAATACCCAGGACCTCCATATTCATCCTCCATGATTACCACTCAAATATTTTACCTGCTACCATAGCCTATCACAAACAAAAAGTCAAAAGAATCAAGCCTATAAAATTATCCACTTAATGCAGGGAGCTGTTTGTATCACTGAGGCCATATGTCCGCTGAAAAAGAATTGTTCGACAAACCATTTTTTACTTTTGTATTTTATGGCCAGGTGATGGTCGTCTATGATCTGGACAATGCGACAGTGTGAAAGATCCGTGAGGCCTTTTCCCCCTGCCTTCAACACCGCCTCCTTTGCCGTCCAGTATCTGAAAAAAAGCGGTAGCGGATCGGCGTGGGAAAGTGCCCATTCCCGGTCATCAGCAATTTTTTTAAAAAGCGCTGGAGAACATGGCCTGATTTTTTCAATATCGATTCCAATTCGTTGTGAATCAATCACTCCCCCCACATAGTCCGGCTTATGTGTTACCGACCAGTAATTTCCCTCAGATGGCATAGGAGAGCCGTTATTTTCCTTGAGGAGTTCGCCAAGTTGAATACCGCTTTTTTCGGCAGAGATTTTAAGCGCCCGCCTGGCATGCCGGCTCAGATATTTCACCCTTTCCCTGCGCGTGAGCTCCTTATAGCTAGCCGGGACGGAGAGGATGACCGGGTAAATCACCCGATGTTCTGTTTTAGACTTTTTGTCTTCCATTATGCATAAATCAGCTCGACCATATTTTTTTAAGGTTTACCCAACAACATGAAAAAGCAATAAAAATGCTATTAAACAGGGAATGCATATAACACTTTCATCCGATCTTGCAACTTGTAAATTTATAGTAGCAGAAAGAAAATAGCTTCATCCGCGCTTTAGCCATCAATTATCCGCTTTACAAATTTGCTTTTATAGCGCTCAATATTGACTTTTTATACTCATTTGGATATGTTTAACATAATTGAGTGAAAGAGAAAGGAGCTAAATCATGCCCAACGAATTTTCTGCCATTGTTGAAAAAGAGGATGACTGGTTTATCGCTTATTGCCCGGAAATTCCAGGCGCAAATGGTCAAGGTCGCACCAAGGAAAAATGCCTGCAAAGCCTGTCGGATGCGATAAAACTCATTCTCGAAGATCGAAAAGAAGACTCATTAAGAGGTATTCCAGACGATGCAATGAGGGAGGTGGTCACCGTTTAATGAAACGCCAGGCACTTCTTAAACATCTGCGTTTGCACGGATGTTATCTCAAGAGAGAAGGTCGCTCCCATTCACTTTGGTGCAATCCACAAACAGGCCACACTGAGGCCGTTCCACGACATGTTGAAATCCCCAATAAGTTAGCCAAAAAAATCTGTCGTATGCTATCGGTTCCTGAAGAATAAATTTATGCCGAATAGCCTTTCCTTATCAACCACCCTTTTGCTTAACAATTTGATTTTTTATATTTTTCTGATATAATGCGCAAACAAATCAAGCTTTTTTGACCAACGCAGCATTATCCCGATTAAACGAGAAACAAAACAGGACTCTTTTTCTGCCCTTAAAAAAATAAAAAGGAACCCGAAATGGGATTCCTTCAAATAAAAACCCGCTGATTTGCCAGGCGGGCTCAGTGGAAGCCTTTTCAGGTTCTACTGCCACTGGCAGAAAACATCATAATTGTACAGCATATTAAACTCATTTAAAGTTAATTCTAAAACGGAACGGTTTTTTGACAGCTACGATAAAAACAATCACAGCTTTGGAACGGCAAACTGGATGACATGGTTTATAATCGGCTGGTTGTAAATTCCGATGAGGATGATACCCACAGCGGTTATGATGGTGGGAATCAGCATGCTCATGGGGGCTTCGCTGATTAATACGTCATGCTCATGCCCGTGAGTTTCAGAGAACCCATAGCCGATCTCGAAAATTCGGAAAAATAAAATAATATTGATCAGGCTCGATAAGAGAAGAGCGGCGACAAAGGCCCAGCAATGGGCAATGATTGCCCCCTGGATAAGATACCATTTGCTGAAAAACCCACAGGTCGGCGGAACACCGATGATCGAAAGGGCGGTAACGACAAAGGCAGCCATGGTATAAGGCATCTTTTTAAAAAGGTCTTTAAAATCGGTGAGAGTATGGCCTTGGGTTTGGTAGTAAAAAATTCCGGCTATGACAAACATCCCCAGGGTCATGATGGCGTCATTTAAAATATGAAGAATGACTCCTTTAACAGCCATTGCATTGGCAAGGCCAGTGCCACCCACCATGTATCCGATTTCCGCCACCACAATGTAACAACACATTCGCTTGAAATCAGTTTGGGCAAGCGCCATTACCGCTCCAGCCACAATCGCTGCAATCCCCAGCCAAATCATGATGTCGGTGACCGGAAGCGTGTCCATAGACAGCGAGGGTTTAAACACAGTATACATGATTCTCAGCATGACATAAACGGAGACCTTGGTCATCAAAGGGGCAATGAGAGCGCTTGCCGCAGATGGCGCCTTGGTATATGCGTCGGGCAGCCAGGTATGCAGCGGGAAAAGAGCCATCTTTATGGCTATTCCGACAAAGAAAAAGGCAAAGGCCACCAGGATAACCTTCGACCCATAGAGATCGGGCAAAAGCCGGGCAAGGTCGGCAATATTAAGTGATCCTGTTGCAATATAGAGGTAGCCCACGCCCAGCAGGTAAAAGCATGCCCCGACGGTTCCCATGATAATGTATCTAAAACTGGCCAATGGCGCTCCATCCTCGCCTGCTGCGATGAGTGCATAACCGGTGAGTGATGTAATTTCTAAAAACACATAAAGGTTAAACATATCACCGGTGATGACTATCCCTAAAAATCCGGTGACCTGAAGCAAAAATACGGTATAGAAATAGACAATGCTGCCGTCTATCTCCTGAACGATATTTCTTTTGGAATATACAGCCACAATAAGGGCGGTCGCTGATATAATGATCAGCATCAGGGCGTTAAGGTGGTCGATCACATACTCTATTCCCCATGGCGGCAGCCAGCTTCCCATATAATAGTGAACGGCGCCTGTATCAATTACGCTGTCCAACACAAAAATTGAGCAAACCATACACAGGGCAAGAGACAAGATCACCCATGGGTAGCAGAGGTTTTCTCTCCACCATCCAAGCAGGGGCGTAATAATCGCAGCCAGCAAAGGTATGATAATAATAAGAACAGGGAGCTGATCCGTCATTTTATGGCCTTTAAAATTTCATCTTCTTCCAGAGTATTATATCTTCGGTATATTTTAATAACGATCGCCAGCGCCACACCAAGAGTGGCAACCATCACCACAATTGCCGTAAGCATAAGCACGTGAGGCAGGGGATTAAGGTAGGCAGAAGCCTCGATGGCGTGACTGACATGTTCACCGTTTCCGTGAGCATGTTCAATAATGGGAAGGGTTGCGCCTCCTTTCTTGTATGCGGTGGAAACATAAAAAAGGATGATCGCTGTTTGAAAGATATTCATGCCGATGATTTTCTTCACCAGGTTTTTTTTACCTATCATCGCATAAAAGCCGATCATCATCAGCACAATGTAAATCCAGTAGTTGTATTTACCAATAATAAGGTCAAGCATGATTGGTCCTTACCCTTTGCGTTTTCTTCTTAGCAGTAAAATACATGCCATGCCGGCAGAAAAAATAACCGTGGTTTCGCCGAGTGTATCATAGCCCCTGTAGTCCGCAAGAACTGCGGTGACGATATTGGGAGTCGCCGTTTTTTCAACAGCATCAGAAATATAATTCGGAGACACATGGCTATTTGCCGGAGATTCAGGATTTCCCCAGTCAGGCATATCCATCGTTCCATAGGCAAGCACCATTCCGGTAATAATCACCACAAGTAAATTCAATATTTTCAATCTTTGGACCTCCTGGTGGTTTTGCTTATAGCGGCGACCATGAGAATGGTTCCTACCCCGGCGCTCACAGAGGCTTCGGTAAAGGCAACGTCAACGGCACCCATTAGCGCCCATATCAAACACATAAAGAAACTGTACGCTCCCAGGATCATCACCGCGCTTAACAGATCTTTTACAGTGATGGCGGCAATGGCACATATCAATACGAAAAAAAGCAATATCATATCAAACGGTATAATCAACTTTCCTTCTCCTTTTTCAACCATGGCTTAAGGCCGCTTCTAAATCCCGCCCGGGAAATGGCATGGGTTGCGGTCGGTTGCGCTAGAAACATAAATACGGCAATAAAGACAATCTTTAGGCTGGTCAATGAAAAACCTTCGTAAATCCCCAAGCCAATAAGGGATAAAAATACACCCAGAGTATCTCCCTTGCCGGTGGCATGCAAACGGGAAAAAAAATCAGGAAAGCGTAACAGCCCTATGGTTGCAGTGGTAAAGAAAAACAGGCCGCCTGCCATAAAAAATACAAATAATACATCTATTACGCTCATCAGTTTTCTCCTACGGTTTCCAGATATTTAGATGCAGCCAGTGTGCCGATTAAGTTAAGGAGGGCATAAACCATGCTGATATCAATAAACATATCCACGCGGTTATAAAGGAATCCAATGATCAATAGTATGATCAGCGTCTTTGTACCTATGGCCGAAAGTGCCGCTATCCGGTTAAATACTCCAGGACCAAACACAACACGGTAGAGAATAAGAAAAACAAGTATACATAATCCCATACCGACACTAAGTAAAAATTCGTTCATTAAAAAGACCTCAAGGTTGAAAGTTATTTATCTTTACAATGCAATTTGCCAGTTGTAATTAGCAACAGCTTTTTTTTGTGCTATACCATATTTCTGTGCGTTTCGGATAATTAGTGGTAACAATTCTCGATTTTAAACCCGTAACTCGTCACCCGAAACATTTGCGCGATAACCAAATAATCATGTTAAAAATGGCGCACTATGCCAATTGATAAAGGTGGTTGAAAGGCTATTTATCTTCATCTTTTGGTGGGGCTTCTCCCTTGGAAATATCAAAAAAGATAGAAAACATCACCGCCATGACAGCCAACCCTACGCCGATTTCAACACCAAGTATTCCAAGGGATCGCGCATGGGCTGGATCTGCGGGGAGAAGTTTGGCCAGCTTGCTGTAATCAAGATAATTTCCGGCCAGAACCAGGCACAAAACCCCGATTCCTGCGTATATAAAAACCCCTGAACTGGAAAACACAGCAACCGCTTTATCGGATATCCTTTTTTGTGTCTTCTTTACACCGTGAGTAATCATAAGCAGTATTAAACTGGCTGCCAGGATAACACCTCCCTGAAATCCTCCACCAGGGCTGTGATGCCCGTGCATAATCACATAAAGGGCATACAGCTGAATAAAGGGCACCAGAATGCGCGCCAGGGTCTTTATAATAATATCATCACTTCTTTGTAACATAGTCGTTTCCTTTTTATAGACCTCTCTTCAACTCTCCAAATATCGGGGCCACATCAAGTGCATCTTGAACATAGATATGATCTGCCTCCATAAAGACGTGGGCGATTCTGTCCTCCATTTCGCCGGCATGCAAATCATCAGCCACTTTTTTGTCCAGCGCATGAACAAAGAACTCTCCGTCTTTTATGTCCATGGTGATTGTCCCAGGGGTAAGGGTGATGGAATTTGCCAGTGTGACCCATGAAATATCGCTTTCCAGTTTTGTTTTAAACCTTATTATTTGTGGAGTCACCCGTTGTTTTGGTCCTAAAGCCACAGAGGCCACATAAATATTTGAGGTGATGATCTGGTAAAGCAGCCAGGGTATATAGGCGAAAAACCTCCGGGCAACGATCCGAGCATCTCCAACCCTAACATTGGCAAAAAGCAAATCGTGGGTCAGGTAGGCAATGAACAATGAGCAGATAACTCCGAGGGTAAGATGGAACAAATCGTACTTTCCTGATAAAAGTACCCAGAAACCAAAAAGCATTAAAAAAGTGACCACCAGATTCTGGAAGCCGGATTTTTCTTCCTGGGCACCGGTAAGAATGGCCTGAATATTTTTTTCTTCCATCGTCCGTGTTTCGGATGTGAGTTTGACTGCAGTATTTAACAAGTCTACAGCCTGACTTCTGGCATCCTCCATAAGACGAAATGAAGTATCCATGGCCTCTATTAGAAGGGTGACTTCCACAGTTTAAATCCTTTTCTCGTTTCCAGTTAAAGATCTAGAGACAGTTGTATGGTCAAGGAACAACCAGGACCGGTAATTCAGCTTCACAAGCAACTTTCCCCGCAGAACTTTTATTGAATAAGCTACGTAATCCTTTTTTCCTTGATTCTCCTCCGATGATAATCATGGTGCCTTTATAATCTTTGGCTGCCGTTTGAATTTCTTCTGAGGTATTACCGGCATAAATGTGCGATTCTGCATCGATTTCATTATCAAGGCATATTTTTCGGGTGTCGGCAAGCCGGGTTTTAAGTTCTCGCATTTCTTTTATGGTCAGTTTTCCTTTAATTACATTCACAATTTCCATTTCACCAACCATTTTTTTAAAACCAAGCAGAAAAGCAAGCGCTTTTTCAGACTTGGGTGACCAGTCGGTGGCAAAGACAATGTGGGCAAACATTCCTCTTTTATCCGTTTTAGTTTTATGGTTGGCATGGTTGATAAAAATGAGTGGAACAGAGGAATCTTTTATTAACTGCTTGATAATCGAATTTCGGGATGTCTTTACTTCCTTCTTTTGAAGATTAACAACGATAAGCGACGCCCCTTCGTTTTTAGCAGCATTTAAAATCCTATGGGGCAATAATTGATCATCCAATATGATTTTTGACTTGATATTTAAGTCGGATAATCCTTTTGTACAGGAATCAAAAGGAACGGTTTGCAGAAAAGCAATTGATTCAAAATCGAGCTCACCTACAGGCAGGGTTTCTTTCAGCATGTTAACAGAAAGGGACTGATCTTTTAGATCGGTGGCGTAAAGTAATTTCCTTGCTTCCATAAACGAAAAAACATCCTTTTTGGTTTAATTCCCTGACACTTTTGAAGGGACAAGCAAGGTGGGAAAAGCAGACTTTTCAGCAAGCTCCATGGGAACACTTCCCAGCCACCTCTCTCTTAATGCTCCTTTTCCGGTTGCACCCATGACAATCATGCTTGCCCTGAACTCTTGCGCTGCTTTTTCTATCTCATCAGCCGTATCCCCTATATAAAAATGAGATTTGGCTTTTATACCTTGAGACTCAAACATTTCGCATACTTCTTCTAGCTTTTTTCCGTTTTCCTTTCTGAATCTTTGCACTTCCATTGCGGTAAGTCCGTTTAATTGTTTATCTTCGGCGACGTGAATGATTCTGATGGTTTTGATGACGTTTTTTAACCCCAGTAGATATTCTGCCGCCTTATGACTTGCAGCAGACCAGTCGGTGGCCAATAGGGGTGTTTTAAACGGTGCCCTGATTTTATCTGAGGAATCCAGCATGTATTTATAAAGCAATACGGGAGCTGAAGTTCTTCGAATCAGTTCCGCGATATCCGAACCTGAAAAAAGTATTTCTAGCTTTGTTTTTTTACGGTGACCCATGACAACAAGATCGACTTCTTCTTTCTGAACCGCCTGGATAATCTGCTGGACAAGATTTCCTACCACAATATAGGCACCCACTTCCATGCCCTGTTCAAACAGAGTTTCCGCCCAGTCAATAAAGCGTACATTGACCATTTCTCTTAACTTAATCTCTTCTCCCTTTTGATATCCGGTCCCTCTGCGCATGGCCACTTTGTCTCTTTCTATTACATTAAGAAACACGACATGATTTAAATCCGCCTTTCTCAGGTCCATTAAGGACTGCAAGGCATCGAACCACAATTCCTCAAGTTGGGTGGCAAACAAAAGCTTTTTAATTTTCATAAGTTATCTCTGGTTTTATTTGATTATTGCAACGTGTTTTAATTCCAACCTTGTTTCTGTTTTTAAAGCAGGGAATCAGCCGATTATTTTTTTTATCATTTCAGCCAGTTCTTCCGGTTCGACCGGCTTTTCCAGATAGGCTTCAGGCTCCGGTACATTTTCACTGCCGAATTCAGTCAAAGCCTCCTGGGAGCGGAGAAATGTCCGCCTGGCGATACCGGATAGTATGATAACGGGAATATTTTTCAACGAGTCGTCTGTCTTTAGCTCTCGATACATCTTAATTCCGCTTTGTCTTGGCATCAAAACATCGAGCGTGACCAGGTCCGGCCTTTCTTTTTTTATTGTTTCAAGACCCTCTTCTCCGTTTGTTGCGGTTAAAGGCGTATAGCCGTTTTCCTCCAGAACTGTGGTGACAAATAATCTTATATCAGGATCGTCGTCCACAGAAAGTACCTTTTTGCCCATAATGAAACCTCCCCGGTGTCCTGTCATGTATCAATTGGCAAAAGATTGGCCGTTTTTTTCTTTCCGCAGGGCATATACCCGAAAGTGCAGCGCTCCGATAGATGACTGAAGACACAACGCTTCGGACAGGAAAAAAAGAGAAGCCAGATGCGTCAGTTAATGCATGACAGGACATCAATATATGTCAAACGCATTATCCTTTACCTGCTTCTTTATATGGCAACCAAATAGTAAAAGTTGTTCCTTCTCCCAGCTTTGATGTTAGATCTATCTTTCCTTGATGCTCTTCTATAAGTTTTCTGGTTACGAGTAAACCGAGGCCGGTCCCCTTGCCTTTTTTGGTACTGAAAAAGGATTCAAACAGGTTTGCCCTGACCTCATCGCTCATGCCGGACCCATTATCTTTTACCTCAAATCGGATAATATTGCTTTTTTCAAGGGCTGTTCTTACATGAATCTGCCATTTCTTGCTGGTGTACTCATCAGCAGTGCAGGCATCAATGGCATTTGAAACCAGATTCAATAACGAACGATGAATAGACCTGGGGTCCATTAATACTTCATGGATGGAAAGGTCAAAATCTTTTATAATTTCGATATGATGTTCTCTTGCGTTTGCTTCAACAAGTTCGCAGACATCATTGACGATTTCGTTGGGCAGGCAGTTTTCATATTCCGGTTCTCTTTCTTTGGAATAGGTAAGCAAATCCAAAACCAGATCGGATATCCGCCCGATATTTCTCTTTATGGCCTGCCATCCATTTTTTAACTTATCGGTATCATTTTTGTCAAGTGCAACATCAACGATATACCTGCCCCCTTTCAGTCCGATGAGTATGTTTTTAATATAATGGGCCAGCCCGGCCACGGTCTGGCCAACAGCAGCCAGTCTTTCGGAATTGATCAATTCCTTTTCAAGCCGCTTTATTTCCCTGAGGTCCTGGAAAAAAGCAACGCTTCCCATGGCCATCCCTTCTTCATACAAAACCGTTCCGGTAAATCTGACCGGAATGTTTTGCTTGTTTTTTGATAAAACTGTGATTTCTCTCCAGGGCCACTCTTTATTGTTTTGTTTATTTTCCGCCTCGTTTTTGAAGGCGCCGACGATTTCCGGCGGATACAGATCGACCACCTTCATCTTTCCAATCACTTCAGCTTTGGAATAGCCAAAAATTCTTTCCGCCTCTGGATTAAAAACGACTATTTTCCAATCGTCATCCGTAGCCACAATTCCGTCGTTTGAGCTTTTTATGAGCTTGGTTTGGAAATTGGATTTTCTTTTTACCTCCTCGGTGGCAATTTTGACCATATTTTCCAAGTCATCGGTATATTCTTTTAGTTTCAGCCTGATATCAATTTTTTCTTTTGCTCTGTCAAGGGCGATGGAAAGCGCTTCATCTCTGACCGGTTTGTTTATAAAATCAGAAGCCCCGTATTGAAGAGCTTCTATGGCTGTGTCGATATCCCCGTGACCGGTGATCATGATCACCTCTGTTTCAGGATTCATCTCCTTAACTTTTTTTAAAACCGCTATGCCATCCATACCGGGCATCTTTATATCGGTAAGGATGATGTCGGGAGATTCCTGTTTAAACACCTCCAGGCCCTCTTTTCCACTCAGGGCGCTCACCACATCATATCCATCGCTTCTCAGGGACATGGAAAGGACTCTGAGAATGTCTTCTTCATCGTCTATTAGTAAAATTTTGGGGGGTGAAATTTTTTGCATTATTCAGCGACCGGAAATCTTATTTCGAAGGTGGTTCCTTTATTGACTTCACTCTTTATTTCAATGGTACCGTTATAGTCTTTTATAATTCCGTAACTGATACTGATCCCCAATCCTGTCCCCTTGCCCACTTCTTTAGTGGTGAAGAATGGCTCGAATATCTTATCTATTATCTCTTGGGGAATACCGGTGCCGGTATCAGTCACAGTGATAACAGCCTGACCGTTTTCAGCAAACGATTTTATTTTCAGCAGCCTTTCCCAGTCCATGTCGCCCAGTTCTTCGCCTTTTTTGTCCATGGCATCCACTGCATTGGTCACCAGGTTGATGAAGACCTGCTCCAGGCGGTTATGATCGGCCATAATACAGGGAAGTTCCGGATCAAGATCAAGATTCAGCTTGATCTGATGGACTTTTAATTGATGGCCCAGTACTTTAAACACATCTTGAATGGGATCGTTTATATTTATCTTTGTTTTGATAACTTCAGACTGTCTGGCAAAATCTCTCATATGTTTTATAATTCCAGAAGCCCGCTGTACATTTTTACTGATATCATTGGCCATGGATGCTAAATCTTCATTGTTGATGGGCATTCCTTTGTTTATCATTTTCAAAAAGAAATCGGCACAGACCTGGATGACGTTCAGCGGTTGATTGATTTCATGGGCCATGCCTGCGGCCATTGTTCCCAGCGTGGTCATTTTGCCGGCCTGTATCAACTGGGCTTCTTTTTCAATGCTTTCGCTAATATCGGTGGTGGTGGCTAAAAGAACGTACGCATCTCCATATTCCGCATAACAAATATTTATATTGACAAAAAATGGGACACTTCCTTTTTTAAAATGCTGTTTTTTTAAAAAAAGTTTTGATTTGTCTTTGGGTAATTTTGCTATAGCGTTGGGTATTTCTTTACTCGTTCCATTTCCCAGATCTAAAAAATTCATCCCTAAAAATTCATCTCTTGAGTAACCGTATCCTTCTTCGGCTCTTTTATTGACATTCAGAATTTCAAATGTTTTCATGTCCAGGATAAAAATAGGATGGGGGTCATTGTTAAACAGAGATCTATACTTTTCCTCCGATCTCCTGCACTGATCATTAAGCATGGAATTTTCAACGGCGGCTCCTATCCTGTTTCCAATGAGTTCTAAAATATCTCTTTCCTCAGGGTCGAACCTTCTTGGGCGCTGGCTGACCACACGCAAAACACCATAGGCGGTTTTTTCTTTTGCCCGGATGGGAATATAGACCAAAGATCCTATTCCTTGTTTGGCAAAAAGTCCGATTTCTCCTTTGGCACTTTCGGTAACATCTTCAAATACTGCTGGTTTTCCCTCCTTAAATACTTTATGAATCATGCTGTATTTTCTGTTATCCACAACAAGATCTTTGCCGATTCCGAAAGAATATTTAAGGGAAATATTTCCATCCGGTTTCATTAGAAACATGGAGACGCCACCAACCAATAAATAATCGACGATCTCATAAAAAATCTCGCTCAGCCTTTCCTCCATGCTCAGAGAAGAATTTAATGCGGTATAAATAGAACAAAGGGCGGAAAGTTCCCGGTTATGACGCTCGTGGATATGTGCCGACCTTTTTTCCTCGGTTTTATCCCACAGAGTCTCAATCGCTCCAATCATCTCTCCGGCAGGCCCTTTTATGGGAGCCGCAGTAAAAAAAAGCCACTTTCCGTTTTCTCCAAGGTTGGGGAAAAATTCTTCGGCTTCGTATGCCCCTTCGAGTAAATCCGATCTGCGCCATTTGGCGCCGTAATATCTTTTTATGTCCTCCACGTTCATTTCATCCAGTATCACATCGGCCATGGTCGGTCGTTCTCCGGATCTAAAAGGTGCCCATTGTTTGTTTGTTCCCACCATTTCATCGGCAGGAAATCCGGTGAGTTTCTCGCAGGCCTTATTCCAATGGGTGATAATATGATCTTTGTTGATTACAAACGTCGGTATGGTACTTCCCTGTACGATCTGGGACATGGTTTGTTCACTTTCGACCAGTTCTTTTCTTATCCTTTTGGAATAATTACTTCTTTCGGTGATAATTTTTTCAAAGTGGTCTGAAAATTGCTCGAATACTTCGATTATTTTTTCAAAATCATTTCGGCTGCCATACAGTTTTTTTAAAAATTTTGTTTTTTCTTTTTCCAGCTGGAAAAAATTCCATACCTGCACGGCGTCGAAATGATCGATCAATGTCACACCGTTAGGCTTGGTCCTTTTAATCGTTTGCCGAAGATTTTCATCCTTGGTCAGTTCCAAAATCAAATCCAGTTCTTTAAGCTTGAACAGGTCTTTATAGTCGCTGGTGGTGTATATCCCCTTTTCTTTAGCAAATTTCAAACATTCCGCATTTCCATCTATATCAACGACACCCAGAATGTTAGGCCGCTGACTCTGGAGGTTTTTACTGTATAAAAGCTGGAGGATTGACTTGCAAACCATCCCTCCTCCAATAATGGCCATGTTTGAATCTTTTATTATTTTATCCATGCGTTTCCCTAAAAGAAAATAAGCGTGACAACAATAAAAGTCGGGATTAAAAACACCAGGGAATATTTCACTATGTAACCGAAAAAGCTTGGCATAGGCGTGCCTGCCTCCTCGGAAATGGATCGTACCATAAAGTTAGGCGCATTGCCAATATAACTGCATGCGCCAAAGAAAACCGCACCGGCGGAGACCGCTTTGAGATAGACAGCGCTTTTTGTCATAAGAAGCGGTACGGCCTGGGCTTCCGTCATCCCGGAATAAAAGCTGCCTATGGCGGTGTTAAAAAATGTAAGGTAAGTCGGTGCATTATCCAGAAAAGATGAAAGCGCACCTGTAATCCAGAAGTAATGAAAGGGTTCCTTTACGGCATTAATCAAAAAAGCCAGTTCGCCTTTGGTTCCAGCCTTAAGTATAAGTAGACACGGAATCATGGTAAGGAAAATGCCGATAAACAGATAAGCAACTTCAACAATCGGAAACCAGGTAAAATCATTATCTTCACGCAGTACTTTGGAAGTGGTCGCCAGTGAAAGAATGCCCATTACAATGAGAAGGCCGTCCCGAACCCAATCCTGGACTGCCCGGTGAATTCCGAATGTGTTGACTTCACCCCAGTTTACCATTCCGCTCATTAGCACCGATCCGACCACACCTGCAAGAAACAGAAAATTATGTATTCCTTCCAATTTCAGTGGCTCTTTGGCCTCATTTTCAGGGAGAGTCGTCCCTTCTTTTTTGTAATGGTATGAATCGAGGAAAAAGTAAATGACCAGCAGGATCCCGACAGTCAACATCATATGAGGCATTATGTTAAAAGTCCAGAAAAAGGTCACCCCGTGCAGAAACCCAAGAAAGAGCGGTGGATCACCAAGGGGAGTCAAAGAGCCACCGACATTTGCCACCAGAAAGATGAAAAAAACCACCATGAAGGTTCTGTTTTTCCTGTAATCATTCGCCCTTAAAAAAGGACGTATCAAAAGCATGGCAGCTCCCGTGGTGCCCATCCATGAAGCCAGTATGGTTCCGATGATTAAAATGACTGTGTTTACTACGGGTGTACCCCGTAAGGAGCCACGGAGCAGTATCCCTCCCGAAACGGTATAGAGGGCCCAAAGCAGTATGATGAAGGGAACATAATCGGCCAGGATAATATGAAGAATTTCATGCAAAGCGGTCCCTTTAAAAACAAATAAGAAAGGTATTCCCAAAGATGCCGCCCAAAAAGCGGAAATTTTGCCGAAATGATGGTGCCAGAAATTCGGAGCGACAAGTGGAAAAAGGGCAATGGAAAGCAGCATGCAGGCAAATGGAATGCAGCTCCATAGCGGCAAAACTTCTCCTAAATTTGGATGGCCATGGCCTGCATCTGCGGCCGCATGTGTTTTTGTATGTGGCGCAACTTCTGGTTTTTCTGGTTTCGACTCAGCATGCTCGTCATAGTGGGCTGAAGCAATTTTTTGTGAAGCATGGGCTGGAACAGTGTCTGGGTTGGAAGCCACAGCCAAACCTGCAAAAATAAAAAAAACGAGTAAGCCGGGCAAGAAGATTGCTGAAATCAATTTTCTGAATATCATTTATCCATTACCTCCTGCTGCATCTATTCAAGTTGAGCTAAGCTTTGATAGAAAGAAAAATTAAAAATATCAAACAGAAACAAAATAGCAACTATTATTTTAGCTTCCAGCAATTTCATGAGAGTTTAAATAAGCTAGAACTCAGGAGCATGTTCACCCGACCACACAACTTACCGGTTTTAGTTAGCGACAACTTCTTTCAAACAAATTAACAACCGCATGATGCTGAGGGATACAAATCGTTGTAAAGTTAAACAGTCATCTGAAATGTATCTTTTGCACTGCTATATAATTGTTGCATTCAGTACGGATTCTGCGGCATGATCAGCGACACTTGTTTGGCGGCAGATTTCCTTAAAACATTGCTATCCTGTTGAATATATATTAAATAATATTTTTATCGCCTAAAGGTGATAAAATAGCTGTTGTGGCATGAATGTTGCTCATATAAACTAACACCAGCCCTAAGTTCCATCTTACTCCATCTGTACCTCATAAAATGCCCTTGCCGGTAGTAACCGACACGGGCATTTTATTTTGTCATCTTCATTAATTGGTAAAAGTCAAACTTGCCGGTTATGCTCTATAGTTGCTGAGGTAACTAAATAATAATATTAAATATGCTTGGCGTTCGGTGAAAACCTGGTGGTAAAAAATAATCAGGACAATAAGGTCGTGCAATTTAACGCGCAATGTGATATATGATAAACTATAAATGCAACAGTTCAATTGAATGAATTGAATGAGTTGGAGTCAATACAGCATGTCCACATCCAGTCCGCAACAACTGCTTAACAAAATACCTTTATTTAACGCCTTGAGCGATTCAGATCTTAAAAGTTTATCGGAATGTGTTCGCCTGCGGTCTTTAAAAAAAGGACAGACGCTTTTCCAAAAAGGGGACGAAGGTTCGTCTCTGTATATAATCAAACAAGGGACCATTAAAATTGTGCTTCCATCAAGATTGGGGGATGAGGTCATCGTCACCATTTTTTCCGATGGAGATTTTTTTGGTGAAATGGCGCTATTTGACGGACAACCCAGATCGGCAGACGCTCTGGCAATGGAATCCTCAAAAATTTATATGCTCAGCAGAAACGAGTTTCTCTTATTTTTGCACTCCAATATTAATGCCATGAAATCGATACTGTCGCAGCTAACAAAACGGCTGCGCAATACGGATGATTTTCTCGAAGGCACCTGTTTTTTAAGTGTTTCCGCCAGGCTGGCAAAGAAACTTCTGGATCTTGCCAAAGCTTATGGCCGAAAAGATGGTGACAGAATTAATATTGATTTAAACCTGACGCAGAAAGAGCTTGGAGATATGATAGGTTCAACCAGGGAAAGTATTAACAAGGAGCTTAAAATCCTTCGGGATAAAGGATTGATCACCAACCAGGAAAACAAAATTCAAATCGTTGATATGGTACGATTAAAGCGCAGGGCCTATTAGTCACATATTGATGGTTTAGTAAAAACTCCAATTTAGACGGTTCGGCAAAAAATCAAATTTACGGCGTACCACTTTCGCACCCTCTAGTTTGTTCTAGGCCATAGACGGTAAGGAATAACCATAACTATTTACCGTAAAAAATACTGCCGGCGCTTGTTAACCACGGCACCAATCAATACATAGAGCTATGATGCTGGATACCCTGTTCAATACCAGATGTTATATCTTGCTGGTGCCTGATTATATGGTATGTCGCCCAGGATGCCGGTTAGCAGATAAAGGAAGAATTTTTTGTTTTAAAAATGCGATGATTATCCCCTGACCGTTTTGAAGGTGATTGGATTCAGGGATGAGAAACTTAAGAAAAAAATGAACAGATGGAAAACTTGGGTTAATATGCAAAACCGGAGCTGAAAGCATGGCAGATTTTTTATGGAAGAATTATTTTAGAAGAACCAGCGAAGAAAAAGAGATAAGTGCAATTTTAAAAGAGAATATTTTATTCGCCGATCTTAGTTCCAAACAGCTCAAGTTTGTGACCCACATTGTTCACCTTCGCAAGTATCGAACCGGTGAAGTTGTTTTCCACCAAGGTGAAGTCGGTGTCGGCATGTACATTATTGCTAGCGGGCAGATAAATATTACCAAAGAAGAAACGATTTCCCATAAAAGTAAAACCCCAAACGGAATTATCATCACAAAACTTGTGCCGGGTGATTTTTTTGGTGAACTTTCTCTGGTGGAAGAGAACGGGAGGCGCAGCGCAACAGCGATTGCAGGAGAAGAGACATCTCTTATCGGCTTTTTTAAGCCTGATTTACTTGAAATTCTGGAAAGAAGGCCCAGTGTAGGGGTAAAAATTGCCCTTCGATTGGGTGAGGTGATGAGCAAGCGTTTAAAAGAAACCACAGACAGGGTCTCGATATTGGAAGAACAGCTTACACTGCTTCAGTCACCAAGCAGCACCTGAATAATATGAGAAGCTTAACCAGAGAACGTTTGATCAAATCCTTTGCAGTTGTCGGTATACTTACCCTGTGTACAGTTATTGTTTTTAAGACAGAAAACATACTGGTTTCATTTGTACTCGGATTTGTTATTTATTACCTGCTTGCACCTGTGGTAAATGCGATTGAAAGAGCCGGAGCATCAAGAAGGCTTGGAGTGACTGGTTTATTTATTTTAATCACTGCCGCTTCCGGGTTTGGCCTTTATATTTTACTTCCGGCAACTGCCGGCCAGCTATCTGCTTTTAAAAATGAACTTCCAGAGTTTATAGAAGGTACCACAAATCTTCTGGCCATTTCTGAACAGAAGCTCAATTCTCTTTTGTTTAATATTTATAAGATCGATATCAGCAAGAGTCTGGGGGACACATTAATCATATTTTTTAAAGGACTATTTGACAATTTACCTGATATCATTTCATCTTCATTTGTGGTAATCATCCTTGCCCCTTTTTTTGCCTTTTTCATGCTGCTTGATGGCCAAGCGGTTTCCAAGAAACTTTTGGCTCTGGTTCCCAATAATTTTTTTGAACTGGCATTGAATCTGCAGCATCAAATAAATGTTCAGCTGGGCGATTTTGTACGTGCAAGACTCCTTGAAGCCGGCATAGTGGGTTTTTGTGTCTGGCTAGGATTGGCAATTATTGATTTTCCATATGCGGTTATCCTGGCCGTTTTTGCGGGACTGTCCAATTTAATTCCTTATATAGGGCCGGTTGCAGGGGCTATACCCGCTGTGCTGATTGCGCTGGTAAACTCGGTGCCCGGCCTTGAGTTTTTGCTGGTCATCGCTATTTATATCATTGCCCAGCTCATAGACAATTTTTTTGTCATTCCTCTAGTGGTGGCAAAAATCGCCGACCTTCACCCGGTAACAGTTACCGTTGTTATTATTATAGGGGCTCAGATCGGCGGAATCCTGGGAATGATCATTTCCATTCCAGTGGCATGCATCATTAAACTGATCATCACAACCATTTACAGTCATCTTGTTGAATTTTATAGTTAACGGACCCAAGCACTCAGGCAGTTTCCTCATCTAATTAAACATTGTATTGGGCAGAAAAAGGGCTATTTGAGGGAACACAACGAGGATGGCCAGGCATATGAGCATTGCCAGCCAGAACGGCCAGATACCCTTGAATATGGTGTTCAGTGGTACATCCGGTGCGACACCTTTCACCACAAAAACATTCACCCCTACCGGTGGACTGATTAGTCCCATTTCCAGAACGATCACCACAATAACCCCAAACCAGATCGGGCTGTATCCAAGTTCAAGAATGACGGGAAACACCACCGGTAGAGTCAGAACCAGCATTGCAATCCCTTCGAGGAAAGTGCCAAGGGCGACATAAGTTGCAAGCACAATGATAAGTATGCCCGAAGGGCCAACATCGAGGCCGGTTAGAAAAGTCACCACATTGTGGGGAATCTGGGAAAGGGCCATAAATGGTATAAATACATGGGCACCGATCAGGATCATAAACGTGAGTGCAGTAGTACGGAGTGTATGAAGGATAACCGATTTGAATTTTTGCATGTCAAGGGACCTGCGGATAAGGGCCACGATAAGAGTCAGAAAAGCACCCACCCCGGCTGCCTCAACCGGTGTCATCATACCCCCGTAAATACCCCCAATGGTAATCAGCACAATGATGACAATGGTGCTGGCTTTGCGCAAAGTTGCCAGTTTTTGTACAAAGTTAGTTCTTGGCCCGGCCGGGCCCAGCTTCGGCTTGATACGGGTTAAAATCGCTATTGCCAGCAAAAACAGACCTGTCAGTAATAACCCAGGAAATATGCCTGCAATAAAAAGCTTGCCAATTGATTGCTCTGTCAGGATGGCATAGATTACAAAACCGGAAGACGGAGGGATAAGATAGCCCAGGGTGCCACCGGCTGCCACACATCCGGTGGCCAGGCTGTTGTCGTATTTAAACCGTTTCATTTCCGGCAATGCGACACGTCCCATGGTTACAGCGGAGGCAAAAGATGATCCGCTGAGGGCTGCAAAGCCCGCACAGCCGGCGATTGTGGCCGCAGCCAGTCCACCTCGCCAATGTCCACCCCAGGCGTATGCAGCATTATAGAGATCACGACTCATTCCTGATAACCCTGCCAGGTTGCCCATAAACACGAATAAGGGTATGATACTGAGTTCCAGGTATGATGAGATTTCAAAGGCTTCAGAGCTAAGGGTGGAGTAGGCTGCCGGAAGGCCATTAATAGCTGCGATACCGGCAAAGCCGGTAACCATCATCGACATTGCGATGGGCATGCGCAGTATAAGCAGTCCAAAAAATACAATAAGACCTATCATTCCAATTACAGTGGGAGACATGATTAACCTAAATGGAAAGCGTTTACCGGGTGGAGATTGTGCAATTCTTTCCTTCCTATTGGCCTTTTGTTATGGTGAGTGGGGGGTGATATCGGTTGTGCGCCCATGCAAAAACAGAGGAATCTCTGCAATCAATACCACCGCATAAAGCAGCATGCCCAAAGATAAAATGGAGTAAAAGGGTCTAAAGGGTATTTCAAGTGCCAGGGATGCCTCGCCAAATTCATTGGCGTTCAGTCCGCTTAACCAGAGCCGCCACGCAAGAATAATCAGCATCCCTATGGCGACAAGTCTGACAAACACCTCAGTCCAGCTGGCAATGCGTGGCCCCATCATACCGGTAAACAGCTCTATGGAAACCTGCCCACCTGTCCGGGCACTGTAGGCCACGGACAGGGCGACAATGGCCAGCATAATCAGCTTTGAGACATCTCTGGCACCAAAGATGGGTGAACTGAAAAAATACCGCAGGGTGACATCTATCACGGTTATTCCCATCAGGGTCACAATCATAAGACCGCCACCCCAAAGTGCAACAAACCTGACCATACGATCAACAAAATCAAGCACATGGTACGGCTGCTTGTCCTGGCCCGGCATGTGGATCTCTTGTTTGCCCAAATCCGCCATTAAATACCTTACCTGGTGAGGGCTTCAAATATTTCCCTGGCATTGATGCCCTTTTTTTCAAACGTATCCAATTCTTCGTTTATTGCAGGACGGGCCGCATTGGTAAAACCAGCCCTTTGCGATGCAGTGATTTTAATGTACTCTATATTCGGATCGGATTTTGCTTTTTCAAGGCCTTTAATATCCAGACTTCCCCATATTATGCTAGCCTTTATGCTGAATTCACGTCCGGTGAGTTTATCCAGAGCAACCTGCTGGCTATGAGAAAGCTCATTCCAGCTTTTTTTGTTCATTGCAAGGAGAATCACCGAACTTGGACCGGGAAAATTGTCTGTCACATATTTGGCCGGTTCGGCCAGGTTCCATGGTCTGTATAGAGAACTTGGTTGAAGTACGACAGCATCTACTATTCCGGTGTTGAGTGCATTATAGGTTTCCGTCACAGGCATGGCCACAGGTACCGCGCCCCACGATCTGATAAGATGAGTCAGAATTGGAGAACTTATTCGTACTTTCATATCCTTAATGTCGGCAACTGACCGTACCGGTTTTTTCCTGGTCATAAGAGAGGCAGGAGACATCACCCATATACCCAGAACTTTGACAGCCTTGTATTCGTCTGCCAGATAGGTATCATAAATACTCCAGAGTTTACGGGTTCCCTCTTCGGCAGTATAAGCGACACCGGGCTGTGTGACCAACAACGAGCGTGGGAAAATACTTGTAGTGTAGGCTTCTATACAAAAAGTGATATCGGCAACACCTTCAACGGCACGCTTATATTGTTGAACAGGACCTTTGCCTAAAGCTCCTGATGGATATATCTTGATCGTCAGATCTCCATTTGTGGCTTTGGCCAGATCCTCGGCCAGAGGGGTGAAAACTTCCCGATGCAGTATATGCAAAGGCGGCATAAAATGGGCAAGTTTCAATTCCTTGCACCAAGCAGTGCTTGATAAAACAATATATATAAATAAACCGGTAAGGAGAAACAAGGACACAAGCATAAATTTTGTTGTTCGTTTGAGCATAATGGTCCCCCTCAGTTTTAAAGGCTACGCTTTTTTGTATGCTTCGATAAATTAAAATAGGCTCAGACTGATTACCAACATTGCCCGGTCTGGTCAATAAAAAAGTCCGCTGATGCGCCACCGCAAGATTCATGGTGTTTGATGATTATAGTATTTTTGTTGGCTTAATGGATTGAATAATTAGTGCCTGAACGAAAAGTCATGGTTTTACGAGCCAGCCGGTTGGTTATGTTCGTTCATTAAATTACTACCGTTCAAAATGATGGCAGCCAGTAGTAAATCAAATCTTGGCTACCTT
>JAXHVO010000043.1 GCA_034189135.1 Thermodesulfobacteriota bacterium
ATGGCATCGTGTTTGAACTCTCTAGTGTAATTTGGACGTTTTCGTTTCTTGCTCATTGAACACCTCACTTTCTGTATAATTACTCTTAGCAAAGTGTCCGGTAAAATTAAACCACATTAAAAGAGACCATCAAAGCGGGTTTAAAGCTCAAGGCGCTCAAGTCCTTTCAACTCAAGCGAGTTAATATCGACACTACCGTACAGGAAAAGGAGATTCGTTTTCCTACCGATGCCTGGCTGTATGATCGAGCTCGGCAGAAATTGGTTGATTTTGCCAAAGAACGTCGGATTAAGATTCGCCAAAACTACAACCGGAAATCCAAGCATATGCTTTACTGGCAAAGTCGATATTCCCATGCCCGTCAGATGAAAAGGGCCAAGGCCTGTACACGCAAGTTGAGAAATTATCTGGGTCGAGTACTTCGAGATATTGAAAGAAACTGTTCAGAGATAGATGATCAACTACAGTCACTGATGGATATCGGAACACGGATCTATCACCAACAACGAAAAGACAAAAACAAAATTTACAGTGTTCATGCCCCTGAAGTGGAGTGTATCAGCAAAGGAAAAGCGCACAAGCGATATGAATTTGGTTGCAAAGTCAGTGTTGCCGCAACGAGTAAAGGCGGCTGGTTCGTCGGGGCGAAGGCTTACCATGGCAATCCTTATGACGGCCACACTTTGAAGGAAGCATTGAGACAAGTAAAACGAGTAGTACTAGAGCCTGAACACGTGTTTGTGGACATGGGTTATCGTGGTCATAACTACAAAGGAGACACACAAGTCCATGTTGACAAACGCCGAAGAGGAAGAACCGCCAAAAGCTTATGGCGGTGGATGAAGCGTCGTGCAGCCATAGAACCCGGGATCGGTCACTTGAAGCGAGAACATCGAATGGATCGCAGTCGTCTCAAAGGAGTTGAGGGAGACCGGATCAATGCGATTATGAGTGCAGCAGGTATGAATTTTTTAAAGCTGCTTAAGTGGGCAGCTGACTTTTTACGCCAAATTTTACTTTGGCTTCTATTTTGTCAAAGAGCAAGTATTTGCCAAATCTCTGGCAAATTATGAGTTTTTCAGGATCGACTAATTAAAATAGCGGAAACCGGCCAAGTGGTCCATGCTGCAGAGATTATCATGCGTACCATGGAGGTGGCGCATCACGGGGTAAAGGATTTTCAGATGGTTGTTCCTCAGGAACTTTTGAAGCAATCGCAGAAGACGAGGCGAATGTTTAATATTATTTTGGGTGCCATTGCCGGAATTTCCCTGCTGGTGGGAGGTATTGGAATTATGAATATCATGCTGGCAACGGTATCTGAACGCATGAAGGAGATAGGCATCAGACGTGCGGTGGGTGCAACGCGGGGCCATATTATCGTGCAGTTTCTGGCAGAATCGGTCATTCTTACATTTACCGGAGGGATCTTTGGGGTTGCGGCAGGCATCGGTGCGGTCGTGCTGATCACCACGGTTGCCGAGTGGGAAACTGCGGTGACCGGTGGGGCGATTTTGTTACCGCTGATTGTTTCTGTGCTGGTGGGAATTTTTTTCGGCCTGTATCCAGCCTGCCGGGCGGCATGGATGAATCCGATTGCCGCACTAAGATACGAGTAGGAGGTAAGGGCCATTGCCAATGGAAATTCGAATTTTCAGACGTAGCCTGTTTTTCCTTCTGTCCTTTTTGATGTTTTTCGGGTGTGCAACCATACCGGAGATTATCAATTTAGAGCAGGATGAAAGCTTTACACACGATGAAATCGTTGGCAGTATGATGGGTGTCGGCGGCGTTGTTTCCGTGGCCAACGATATTGATGAGTCAAAAAGCAGCAAATACGCAGGCATACTTCAAAAGAGTTTTCTTACGGTAAGAAAAGAGTTTGTCGTTTTGCCGGTTGAAGAAGTCATACAATGGCTGGGTAGTGATCGTTATCAGACGATGCTTCACCACTACAGATACAAAGGGTTGTTGGATTCAGACTTTGTTGTAAAATTGAAATCTTCCTCAATTGCATTCAGATATCTACTGCTGGTCCGCATCATTGAAAACGAAACCACTGAAACCAGGGAGAGATGTCCCAGAACTGAAATTCCCCCACAATGGGATTCAAAAGGAAATCCGGTTGTCAAGGAAATTGCGGTGGAGTTGACCGCTACGAGACGTATGACGGTTTCACTTGATATTTATGACCTCAGCAAAGGAATTTTGGCATGGAGCGGTATGATCAATGAGAGTAAATCAAAACAAAGAACCGTCTATTTCGAAAAAAAGGATGAGGATCTAGGAAGAAAGTTTGCTCTAATACCGGTCCGTGCATTTCTTGAGGTAACCCTTCAACCATCGGCACCGCCAACAGATAAATTGCTCCACAAAATTTTTAAGGCATTTGCCCAATATATGCCTTGAAAATTATCCGGAACCTTGGCAAGCGAGATCCGCTTTTATACCTCAAGCAACGAATGATCAGAGGAAAAAGGAATTTATAATCCCAGAAGTTTTTTCGATAAGCTATGCAGCTCAGAGTTTGCTAGTGCTACGACCTTCTTTTTGACCGAGCGAGAGTAATACTCCCGCTCGGTTTTCGTTAAAGGAAGACCTTCCAGTTTTTTTTTGAAGAGCTCCTTTTGTTTTGGTGAAAAAACTTGTGACAGCGCATACTCTAAAGAGAACTCCTCATACTTTTCTTTTCTTCGTCTACCCTTTTCAGCCTTTTCCTCAAAATAGAGTTCAAATAACCCTTTTAGGCGGTCTGGATCAAGCTCAACATCATTCCATTTGAGATTCTGATTATTGGATAGATCGCTTTTCCATTTCTTGACCAGGGCTTTATCATCTTTGGAAAAACCCTTTTGGATCTTGTTCCACCATGGAAACGATAAGTGGTAATGTAAAAACAAGGATCCGGACATGAGCACTAAGCGATGAAAGAGTTTTTTCTCTTCTTGGTTCATTAATCGCATTTCGACTTTTTCCGGAGCAAATTGATAACGTTCGGCCGCATTTGCCAACAGCACAGGGAAGCCTTCCCATAGCCTGTTGTCATTGCTTTTTACAACTTCTGCCAATGTTTCATTGACATCCAGTTCCTCAGTCGGTTCAAACATTGGAAGGCCAAGCTTCGACAAATTGGCCAGTAGTTTTTTATCAGTCATAAAGCCCCTTCTTTCGTAATAACCTTAAGAAATGGTCGATATTCGGCTTTAAGCGATCTTGTGATACATCATAACTGATCATGTCATAGAAATGTCGAATAAGCCTGCTCATATCAATTGTTGTTTGGTGGGCTTCAGTCAAGTTCAGGCAGTCTTCAAAATCAACTGTGGAGCCTCGCATCAACTTGCTGACTATCAAATCATAATCGTTCAAAATTCCAATATATAGATACGAAAACTCAAATAGAAAAGAGTGCCCTCCTTCTTCAAGAGGGGAATTCATAAGTTCGGTTGTATGAATACGATTTCCACGAAAAAGATCGAACTGAAAATCCTCTCCAATTCTTTTCCATCCGGAGCCAGTTACCAGTTTGTAACCCATTGATTTTAATTGTTTTGTCAGGTAAGCGTGCTCTCTGTCCTTTGGTACCATGAAGTCGACATCTTTGGTTGAAGGTTTTACCCCCATCAAAGTTATCGCTGTACCACCACAGGCAATCAAGTGGACTTTACGCTTGAGGAAACGGTTCCATTCTCTCAGAATTTCGAGAAGACGGCTTTTATTTAATCGATATCTCATTTGTATTTATTTATACAATATATAGTACTTTTAGATACATTTAATTGTATTAAACAATACAAGTTTATTAAGTGCCTGTCAATAGATTTGTTGAATTTAATATATAATCCGTAAATACCTTGTTAATGAAATAAGTAAGGCGGCCCACCCATGGCCCTGAAATTATGTAATCCAAGAGTTTTATTTCGGACGCGGGAGCTTAGGCAAACACTATTCCTATCCTATTCAATCACCTTTCTGGCATAAAGTGAATTTGCCGAATATGATAAAAACGAACTTATTTTGGTATGGAATATAATTATTTCTGACCAGAGACTTAAAAGTTCAGTTCACGTATCTGGCAATTTCGGATGACATTCAAGGGATGGTAGCTCAAGGAAGAACGGCAACCTAAGCACTTGAAATTGTGCGCGATGCCGCTCAAAAACTGATTAAGGCAAAAGCGCAGCATTTTTGAGCCCCAAACCTTGCCGCAATTGTCGATTCTTTTAACTATTCCTTGATCGTTAAAACCCGAAGCGGGGCATCTATCGGGTTTTAAATATCGTCAGATCGTCAAGCAGCAGGAAAGAATGAGATCCGGTATAATGAGCAGACCACTATGCCAACCATCCAAGATCATTCCGGAATATTGGGCCACTGGGTGAGTTTGCCCTGATAATTCCTAAGGGTGTATTCTTGATCGGTCTTATCCATGATGTAGTAATCCGGTATAAGCGGGATTTTGCCTATATTGGTGGCAACCACATACATGGGCTGGGCAAGGCCGGTGGTATGGCCGCGGATGGCATCGCGGATAAGCTCAGCCCCTTTTTCAACAGGCGTACGGAAATGATCAATGCCGGGCGCCGGTTCACAGTAAAACACATAATACGGTCTGATACGGACCGTGAGAAGTTTTTGATGCAGCAATCTAAAGGTTTCCACATCATCATTAATGCCTTTTAACAACACCGCCTGATTTCCCACATTGACCCCGCATTTTAACAAATCAAAAACCGCCTTGCCCGTCTTTTCCGTAATCTCTTTGGGGTGGTTGCACTGGGTGTTTATCCATATGGGGATTTGGTGATACGGGCTCAGTACCTTTTTAAGCCCTTCGGTGATTCGCTGGGGCAGGACAATGGGCGTTCGGGTTCCGAAGCGAATCATTTCAAGGTGATCAATTTCACGCAGTTTTCGAATAATATATTCGATTTTATCATCTGAAAGTATAAAAGGATCTCCCCCCGTAATCAGAACATCCCGAATTTCTTTGTGTTTCCGTATCCATTCAATACCTTCGTCAACGTCCATACGGAGTTTTAGATCGCGATCCACCACCAGTTCTTTTCGAAAGCAGTGACGGCAGTAATTTGCACAGACATCCGTTACGGTGAATGCGATCCGGTCGTGATACTGTCTGGCGATGCTGTCAGGCCTGACTTCATCGGTGTCACGGTTTTCTTTCCAGATCAAATAGTTGGGAATGCCATAACGGTTCTCTTTCTCTTTTAAAGACGGAACCACCTGCATGCGAATCGGGCAGTTGGGATCATCTTTGTCCATGAGAGATACAAAATAGGGGGTTGTCCCCCATTTGGTATTAAGGGTGGTAATCGCCTCTTCTTCTTCTTTGGTCACATTGATATAGGATTTCAATTTTTCAAGCGTATTCACGCTGTTTTGCAGTTGTTCTACCCATTCTTCCATGAAGTTGCCTCCCTACTATTTGTTTAATGATGAAGATTGTGCTGGTCTTGGCCTTTCGGTTCCATAACTTTAACGGTCTCATTATGCGCTCAAATACTTTTTATGCTCCTTGGGCGTCACATGCACCCTGTGATCTTCCCAGTCCTTTGTTTTAAGGGTCATGTAATTATGATAAATCCTTTCTCCTAGAATCTGTTTTAAAAACGAGCTTTTTTCCGCTTCAACCAAGGCTTCATACATACTTTTGGGCAAAAAGCGTTTATCCCATACACGGATATTGTATTTCTTTTTATAGGTGCTTCCAACATCGGGACGGCCGCAGTCGATTTTATTTTTAATCCCTTCCATCCCCATTGCGATCAGTACGGCAATCTGAAGATACATATTGCCTGCCGGGTCAGGACTTCTTAATTCTATTCTCATACCGGCAGGTGTTTGCGAATAAGGCACTCTCACCATCGAACTTCTGTTCCTGAATCCCCAGCTTCGGATCACAGGTGCTTCCCTCTCTAAGACATATGCTTTATAAGAATTAAAGGTGGAAGCCATAATGATGGAAGTTTCCCTGGCATATTTAAGGATACCGCCGATAAACTGCCGGGCAAGTTCACCAAAGTGTTGATCCGCAGCTTTATCATAAAACAGGTTGTTACCATCAAGATCCTGCATGGACAGATGAATATGAAATGCGTTTCGGTTAAAACCGTCAAAAGGTTTCGGCATGAAGGTGGCATGATAGCCAAACTCATTTGCGATCTTCTTGGTGATAAAGTTAAAAAGAACGGTGCGATCGGCACCACCAAGAGGGTCGATGGGTTTCAGATTTATTTCGTGCTGCGAAGGGGTAACCTCGTGGTGTGCTTTTTCAAAAGCTATCCCGCATGATTTCAGTATGGAAATGATCTTGTTCCTTACCGGCTCTCCCCTATCATGGGGAGTCGACAGAAAGTAACCGGCATTATCGGAATGGACATTTTTCCCAAATTCCTCTTCAGTCAGCAAAAAGAATTCGTGTTCCGGACCCACCATAAACCGGAAACCATGCTCGGTTTCCGCTTCGATCAGAACATTTTCCAACACCGCCCTTGGATCGGCCAGAGCGCGATTTCCAAGATCACTGTAAATATGGCCGATGAAAAATCCTGTTTTTTCATCTTTAAATTCCACCGTGCGAAAACTGTCGGGATCGGGAAAAAGCAGTCGGTCACTGTTATCAACAGTCGCCATGCCTGCAATGGAACTTCCATCAAAACCGACTCCTGTTTCAATAATGGAGTCAATATCGTCTGGATTGACAGGCAGGCTCATCAGCCTTCCGTTGAGGTTGGTAAAAAAGATTTTGGTGGAATCTGTGTTTTTTAATTTTTCTTTAATTTCCTTGATATGTGCCATTTTTTATTACTCCACTTTTTTTCAGCCAGCATAAATGCATAGAGGCGATTAAACTGCAATGAAATATCATCACTTCCGAACCGTCTAACATTCCAGCACTGGTAGTGGTAAAATAGATTCTATTCAAGTTTATTCGGGCGTTATCGGTCATCTGAAAAACACCCCAAAATAATCCTGTCCGCTGTAGCAACAGTATTCACAAAATGCAACATTTTTTCTTTTTCAGATTCGCTCAGTGCGGACAAAATAGGATTATATTCGTTTGCACGCCCTTATAGTAATTCTCAAAAATATGTTCCGTT
>JAXHVO010000044.1 GCA_034189135.1 Thermodesulfobacteriota bacterium
CATCTCCCAGGATCCCCACCTCGTCATTGGAAATCACATTTACCTGTGTATCCAGGTCACCTTTTTGTATTTCTTTCAGGGTCAGCAGCATCTCGTTCAGCGGATCTGAAATTGACCGGCTGATGAGCCGGTTCAATATGCCGGAGCCCATAAAAAAAAGAATAAAAACCACCATGGAAAAAATAAGCACCCCGCGACCATATGCCTTGGCCGTGATTCCATTTGAATCCACCTGCCAGTAAAGGATGAACAGCGTCATCACAATATTGGCAAGGGGAATCAGGCTTCCGATACGATAAAATGCCCGGATTCGCCGTGAAATGGAAATTTTTGCCGTGCCAGTGACCTGTGTAAGCTCGCCTTTGGGGAAGAAAACAGGGATCAGGGTTTTTCTGGCATGGGATTCCAGCCCGAAAAATATGATGGCAGAAGAAATAAATCCCACCATAAGCGACCTCAATGCAAAGGTAATGGCAGTGCCTGAGTCAATTATGCCGAATACAAATGCCCCGCCGAAAAAACACAGGGGGATGATCCCCCAGAGTACAATGATTACTGGAACCATGAGAAAGGGCAGGTTGATCAGGCGCCGTCTGGCTTTAAAATCAAGTTGGGGTGATATGGGCTGTTGCTGTTGCATCTGTTTCAGCCATCGGGATATGGGAGAAAGGACCTTGCGCATAATCACCAGAAATGGAATACAGGCAATAAGTGAAATCAGGCAGAAGATAAGGAGCCGGGAAAAAATCAGTTTGGCCCATTGGATATCATCCGCCTGCTTTAATGCGTGCATTTGGGTGATCACAAATTCAAGGGGGGTGGCAATGTTCAGCAGGAAGATTACCAGTATACCCACAATGGTAGATACCACGCCAATAACGTAAAATCCTGCAAGGGAAGTATCCGTGGAATATACTGAACCTTTTTTCATTTTATTTAGAAGATAAATAACTGATCGTTAAAAAGACCCATGCTCGGTTCTTTCAATAATCTCCTGCTGGTGATACTCGTCTAAGTCCACAAAATAATCACTGTATCCGGCCACACGCACCAGCAAGTCCCGGTAGTCATCCGGCGATGCCTGGGCTTTTTTGAGTGTCCGGGTGTCCACTATGTTGAACTGGATGTGATGTCCGTTCAGTTTAAAATAGGTTCGGATGAGTTGGGCGAATTTGCGGATATCCTCTTTGGTTGCAAGAAGATCCGGCAGAAACCGCTGATTTAACAAGGTTCCTCCCGCTTTGATCTGGTCCATTTTACCCAGAGATTTAATAACCGCTGTCGGCCCGTTACGATCTGCACCGTGAGATGGCGAAGTCCCGTCGGAAATGGGTTTTCCTGCCAGCCTGCCATTGGGTGTGGCCCCCAGCATTTTGCCGAAATAAATGTGACAGGTGGTGGAAAGCATGTTGAGGTGATATGAACCTCCCTTGGTATTGGGTTTTCCGTCGATGGCATGAAACAGAGAGTCATACACTCGCTGCATAAGATGATCCGCCCGGTCATCATCATTGCCGAAAAATGGAGTCTTGTTCTGCAGCTGCAGACGCAGAGCTTCGTGACCTTTGAAGTTGCATCTCATTGCGTCCAACAACTGCTCCATGGTGATGGTGCGCTGATCGAACACGTGGGTTTTTATGGCAGAAAGGCTGTCGGAAATGGTACCAATGCCGCAACACTGGATGTAGTTGGTGTTGTATCGTGGGCCACCATTATAATAATCTTTTCCTTTGACGATACAGTCTCTAATGACAACGGATAGAAAGGGTGCCGGCATATAAGATGCAAACATTCGTTCAATGTAATTGTTGACCTGGTTTTTCAACTCGACCACCATGTTCAGCTGTCTTGCAAAAGCATCGTACAGATCATCAAAGGATTCGAAGTCGTTGGGATCACCGGTCTCCAGGGCGATTTTTTGACCGGATATCGAATCCACGCCGTTATTAAGCGCCAGTTCAAGGATCTTGGGTACATTCAGATAACCGGTGAGGATATAAGCTTCTTTGCCGAACGCTCCGGTTTCGATACACCCGCTGCAACCTCCCTCACGGGCATCCTCAACCGTCTTACCGACCCGGAGTTGTTCCATGATGACCTCATCGGTGTTAAACACCGAAGGATATCCGTATCCTTTGCGTATCACTCGGCAGGCCGCATTTAGAAAATGATCCGGGGTCTTGTCGCTGATCTGAACGTTGCCTTGCGGCTGCAGCAGGTGCAATTCATCGATCACCTCCAGAATGATATAGGATACCTCGCTGACCCCGTCGGTTCCGTCCCGTTTCACTCCGCCGAGGTTAATGTTGGTAAAGTCATTATAGGTCCCGCTTTCTTTGGCGGTAACCCCCACCTTTGGCGGAGCCGGATGGTTGTTGAACTTGATCCAGAAGCAGCTGACCAGTTCTTTGGCTTTCTCCCGGTCAAGGGTTCCGTCGGCAAGCCCTTTTTCATAAAACGGCGTCAGGTGCTGATCCAAATGCCCGGGGTTCATGGCATCCCAACCGTTAAGTTCGGTAATGGTGCCCAGATGGACAAACCAGTACATCTGCAATGCCTCCCAAAAATCCTCCGGGGCATGCGTTGCCACCTTTCGGCAGATCCTGCCGATTTTCAACAGTTCTTGTTTTCGAATCTCATTTTGCTCGGTTTGTGCCATTTTTTCTGCCAGGTCTGCGTGTCTTTCGGCAAAGATAATGGCACCATCGCAGGCGATTCCCATGGCCTTTAACGCTTCCGCCTTGTCGGACGCCTCCGGGTCTTCAATATAGTCTAGCGATGCTAGGCTTTGGGCAATCTCCTGCTTAAAATCGAGCATTCCTTTGTTATAAATGACACCATCAAGGGTGGTGTGTCCTGGTGCTCGCTGTTCCATGAATTCGGTAAAAAGACCGGCGTTGTATGCCGCCGACCACGCCTCAGGAACCTGGTCAAATACCCGGTCCCGCATGCTTCTGCCCTTCCAGTAGGGAACCACCTGAGTTTCATAGATATTGATGTCTGTTTCAGCTATTTTAAAGGAGGTCATATCCCGATTGTTCAGGATTCTGAGATCTTCAGCAGTGTGGCAATTCAGTTCCGGAAAGGTGGGAACCGCTTTGGGCGCAGGACCCCGTTCACCTACGATTAATTCGTCTTCGCCGATGTAAATCGTCTTTTTTTCACACAGGTATTTAAAAAACATGGCCCGCATGACCGGTGTGGAATATTTCCCCAAATGGGCCTGATAAAATTCAGTCTCCAAAAGCGCACGTTCGATGGATATGCTGGGGACCGCCTCAAAGCTCCGCTTTCGAAGCCTTTCGATTCTATCATTCATTTTGCTTAGCCTCCTATAACCACCTCAAGCCCGAAGTTTTCCAGGCGTTTTTTTGCATGTAAAATCATGTCTTGGGTAGGCAGATTGATGCTCCCGGTATCATGCTGCAAGTTAAACCGGGCATACTTACTTTTTTGAAAATCGTGATACGGTAAAATATGGACTTTGTTTACCCCAGGTAAACCATTCAAAAAGTTTCCGCTTCGATCCAGGTTTTCCACATCATCATTGACACCCGGAATCAACGGTATCCGTATGACCAGAGCGATCTCTTTTTGTGCCAGTTGCCGCAGATTATCAAGTATCATACGATTGGATACCCCGGTGTATTTTTCATGTTTGTCTGAATCCATCATTTTCAGGTCAAACAGAAAAAGGTCGGTTTGCTCGGCAACCGACATAAGGGTTTCAGTTTTTGCATAACCGGTGGTGTCCACGGCTCTGTGTATGTGTTCTTTTCCGCACAATTTTAGCACTTCGATCAAAAATTCACCCTGCATCAAAGGCTCCCCGCCGGAAAAGGTGACACCCCCTTTAGAAGTATCGTAAAAAGGGATGTCTTTTTGAATCTCGCTGAACACTTCCACGGCCGTCAATTGTCTGCCGACCTTTTCACGGGCTTCAGCAGTGCAGATTTCCGTGCAGGTGAAGCAGTGGGTGCATGGCACGCCGGAAGCGACCACCCCCTCTGCTTCGAGACAAAGCGCTTGTTCAGGGCAGTTTTCCACACACGCTCCGCAACGAATGCATCTTTCTTTTCTATAAACCAAAAAGGGTGCGGGATCAACGCCTTCAGGATTATGACACCACCGGCAGGACAAAGGGCACCCTTTCATAAAAATCGTGGTGCGAATTCCCGGGCCGTCATGGATGGCATATCGTTTAATGTCGAAAATGGTGCCTGTGGTCATAGTCATTGGGTTCAAGTTTTCTGAAGTTGGGAGTCAGTATGTTTATCGGGCTTATAACATGTCTAAAAAAATATGTGAAGTTTAAACGAAGTGCCTTTTCTCACCCGCTCAAATTGACTCTACACAGTGAATTATATTAACATTGGTGTCATAAGCTCATATTTTGCATAAAAAAGAAGATCTTTATGGGGCGCTATATCCCGAGATAGGAACGGCCAGTCGGAGCAATGCGGTGAGTAAACGGCACCCACCTAATTGCAGAATGGAAATACATACTCATCGGCAAACCTCCTGTATCTTCTTGCTTCTTTATATTCCATTCCAACTAAACCGCACAATTCATTTGCTATCGCAACCGGACAATTCATTTGTTTACAACATCATCTTTAAAAAGCTGTTTGAAATAATTTATTAATATGTTATATTTAGCAAGTAGATAAAACGAACAATTACCAGGTCATTAATTTGGAAGGGAAATACCGTGCAAACGTTAATTCATGACGGCAAACTTAAACAGCTTCTAAAAGAAGCATTTATTTAGGCGATGAATAGAAAAGGAACATTTTTCATGATCTGATCGTCGATGCTGTGGAAGATATCGCATTAGTTCGCGCCATTCAGGAAAAAGAGAATACGAAATCGGCTAGTAATAAAGAAGTTTTTAACACCCTGGAAGCGCAAGCGTGAATTTCGAATTTAACAGGAAGACAAAAAAACGATTGTCCATGTCATCGACAGCCTGTTAAGAGATGCTAAAGCAAAAAAGACCTATTCGGTCCAGCAGTAAGGAGGCAAAGCAATGACCGACCAGCAAACAACAATAAATATTGAAAACCTTACAAAACACCTCGAACCGATGATACGACGTATCATTCGTGAAGAATTGTCGAATGTTATAAAGGACGCACCCGGTTTATTCTATCTAAACCCGGATATGCCCATTTACAAGGATATGGAGGAGATACGACAGAGAAAACTTAACGGTCAAATCAAACTCTATTCACATAATGAGGTATGGGGTGAGTGATTACCAAGCGGTCTATGAGGATTTATTTGTCCGCAATTTACGCCGATATGCGTCTATCCGTAAAGCTATCCGCCGCCTGGTCGAAAGAGTTCTCGAAGACCCGTACATGAATACGGAGGCGCTCGGCGATATCAGTAACAGGCTGAATCTGACCGGTTGCCGCAGCGCCCGTATTGACCGTAATTTTCGGATTATTTTTGTTATCTGTGAGGAGTGCAAAAATATCAACGATTGTGAATACTGTTTTTGTGACAACCTGCCGGATAAAACAGTAGTATTTCTTACTTTCGGCCCTCACGACAAGGCATATGCCATAAAATAACAAGGTAGCCGCTGCCATCTTAACATCCTGCCTGTCATGATAAATGCATTTATACATAAGGAATTTTATCGTACAGAATTTTTCCATTATAGCTGCGGTAAAATGCCGTCCGATAAGGCTTCAATATGTCGCCCAGCCTGTCCCGTTACACGGGGACACAAATCACGCCAGCCCCTTGGTGCCACTTACCAGGTCCTTACCTGCTCATAGTTTTACAACATTTACGCCCCAATAAGGATGAAGTCATTTTTATTGCATCAAAAAAAAGGCAGTAATGCTTAAACTGCTACTGCCTTATTCAAGCTTTTGTACTGTTTTTTCTTTAAAAAGTCTTTTGCCAAGTAGGAAAGGGATATATGCAAAAAAAGCCAGGGAAAAAGCGTTAAACAGAAAAAAATCAACATTAATCACAATATTAATTATTCTTAGAAAAATAATTCCTATTATAACAGAAAACATAATCTGCAATATAACATTAAAATCAAATTGTACTTTGGTACCACAAGACCGACATGTCCTTGAAAACCAAAAGGGTGAAAACAACGTGAATAATTCCCATAATCTAAGCACTCTTTTTGTACAATTAGGGCATTCCAAACCTTTCATTTAGTACCTCGCTGTTGGTATGCGACCCGTTATAGTTTCCTTTGAATAGACACCTAGACCGACACTTTTAAATAATCCAACATTAAATCCTGTCCATGAATTGCCAATATCGTTGAATGTAGCTTCAAAGTTAAATATTAAAAATGTGACACCAACGGCTGTACCTTTTCCACAAAGATCTTCTACATCTCCAAACAAAATACCTCCTTCAAGACCTATCCCTAATATGCCCCCAAACATCCTTCCACCGCCCGCTGATCCAGCAAAACCCTCTTCCATTCCTCCGTCTCTCCGTGTGCCTCTATATTTATAACCAGATAAACTCATATAATTGACTGAGTCGCCTTCTGTGCCAATTCCTGCACCTGCTGAAGCACCAGGTCCAAGGTAAGCAACCCATAACCCCAAAGGATCAATCAGATTAACCGGATCATTTAGGACATATCCATTTAAAGAAAAAGGCAATAACGATAATACCGCAATTTCCTCTTCTTTATTTCACGGTCGAGGTGTCAGCCTATTTAGCAGCCTTTAACCATTCAATTGCCTCTCTTCTGCTTAAAAACCACATCCCCCATAGCCCAAAAATTATCATTATTATATCAGTATATTGAAAAGTTGAAGTAGTCTTATAAGTTGTGAAAATATAGAATACTGCATTTGCCACTTGAATGATGCTACTGAGAAATAGACTAACTCTTCCTATTTTTTTGTGAGCAAGATACAATAGTGCGGAAAAAAAGTAAAAAAGATAAAATAAAAGGAAGAGAAAATATGATAACTTAAAAACTTCTTCTCCAATACCCGTAATTTTTGGAAAAACAATCCAAACAAATGAACCGATAAGAAATAAAGAAGACAATAAGATATTATAAAAACTTATTATATATACTTTTATATATTTTTTATCCACTTCAGCCTCTATAATATTTATTTAAAAGTTGCGCACAATGAAGCATGACCAATGTCAATGAAATACCAACCCATCAAATTCAATTGGTTTCCTACTGTACCAAAATCCCATGCAATAGTATAAACTGCACCCTCAATCATTAGTAGCCCCAAGTTGCCGGTACTTTGATAAAGAATCCAATTCTCAATCATATTATCAATATACCAGGAATCTATTTCTGATTGGATATTATTTGCAAATTTAAGGTGCGAAGAAAAATATTTCCCAAAACAATTATTAAAATTATTTTCCCATTTGTTAATTGCCGGTGATAGTTTACCAGAAACAATATTTGTAAACTCTCCCCATTGTTGACTAAGTGACTTGGTGTTATAGCCATGTCGATACATTTCCAACCCCCAAGGGTCAACCGCATTAACCGGATCATTTAGCACAAACCCATACAGATTGATCCCGCCTGCTTCACCTATGCGATCCCGTGTCAAGCATTTGTCTATGATCGGTACATAGAAACGGAAGTCCCGAAGGATTTCATTATAAATTTTTAATTGAGTACGGAATTTTAGTTAGATTTGATAGCTCTTTAATAAATATCTTGATTTTGTTTATTCCGTAAATAGTCGAAAATTTTTCTATCAAAATATGCGAATCGTTGTTTTCAACCAAGTAAACGGTTGCATGATTACCGTGTTCTATTTCGCATAATATATTTTCAGTTTTCTCAATATTAAAAGCCCTTTCCCTTTTGCTTATTTTCGAACATAGCATTATTCTATTCTTTTTAACTAATATAACTTCATAGAAATAATTTTTAATCAGAAGAATTAGCGAATAGATAATTATTCCTATTATTGACAGTAAGAAGAAAGGTAGCATAATCATAAGAAATATATCCATATCATGTTTTATATTATATTTTATAAATAAGATAAGCGTTGCTGCTATAATTATTATGTAAAGAATCCATAATCCCTCAACAATTAGATATGCACCCCTCCCCGCTATTGGATCATCAATGATTATAAAGGGTAACCTGATTTTATTATCTTCTTGATTCACTTTATTTGCTCCTGTCAGTTTATGGACATGGATCTTTATATTTATTATATTTATCAATAAGATCTTTCCCAGCTTTCCACATAATAGTCCCTCCAATACCTATCATTATTTGTCCATCTGCAATAAGATGAGGTCCTAACCAGCCAGCAATATTACCACTGGAAATCGTACCGATTTCTAGATACCCAGCAATACAAACGCCCAAGCCACCTACGCTTATCCCCAGACCTAATGCACCCAATCCGAATGATGAGATTACGTCATTGGCTTCTTGAGGGTTAACTCTTGGTACGAAGTTTTGTATCATTCCAGGATCAAGAACTTCTAACCCCATCGGATCAACTGCATTAACCGGATCATTTAGGACATTGAACCGGTTGAGCACCTGCCGCTACTATCGATCATCCTGTTAAATATCAGCCAATTATTCCTATTTTTCAAATACTGTAAAAGAGCTGTTTTTCAACGATTTTTAAAAAACCGTATCCGTATTTCTTAGTGCTTTTTTACATCTTTTATACAACATAATTGATTGTTATCAAGGATATTTTAAGGCGGTTAAAACAAAAGGCAGTAACACTAAAACCGCTACTGCCTTTTGTTTATGATGGTTTTTTACTTATTTACGGATGTTCTGATTCTCCGCCTAATGGGTCAACAGCAGACCTGACCCCATTTTAGTTATTTAATTGCGTAAATTCCAATTTGGTTCCTTAACAAGATTAAATCGAGATATCAACATATCAAGTAACATCCCGCGACCCAATTCTATTCTTTAAAAAACCTCCCTAATAATTTCGATAAAAAATAATACACTGCCAATCACAAAGCCAACCCCTATTAGTCCTCGCAATTTATATTGTGCATGAAGTTGAAAAAAAGCATTTTGATCAGGTTCTGTAATTCCTTTCCCAGAAAATGCTGAATAAATGAGAAAACAACCGATAGCAAAAATGCCAATTGGAAACAATAAGGTTAGAGCTGATAGAAAGTCCATTTTGATCACCCTTCAGGTTGTATTTTTTTAATGCTTTATATCATTTTGTTACATCGACAGTATCAATTGGATAGGTCACATTAACTGGTGGACCAAAGCCAATACCAACATTAATACTCGTTTTTCCAGTTTTTGGTTGGTGGCTAATACCCAAATATCGACCGAGACCAAAAACGATTGAAGCATCACCAACTGGGCATTCACCCCATTCTTCCTCGGTAGATAGAAAAACGAATTGTATACCCGCACCGGCCAATGTCTCTGATACAGCGATATCCATTTCTGGGCTAGTTACTTTTTTAGAATAATCAGCAAATAGTATGGTCCAACCCACCTCTGCATGACTGTAGTGCAGGACTGTATTGGGTGTGAAAAATGCATTTCCTGGTTCTGGCGCTACTTCCAACCCGTATGGGTCTATAAAATTAACCGGATCATTTAGGACGAAACCATACAGATTGATCCCGCCTGCTTCACCCAGCGGATCACGTGTCAGCCACTTTCCGATGGCAGGATTATAGAAACGATAGCCGTAATAGGGCAAGCCCGTTCCCGCATCATACCGCTTGGTAGAAAACATAAAGGGCTGATCCAGGGTTCCGGTTTTGGCCATGAGATTGCCGAAGGCATCATACCGATAGGATGCTGCCACCTGCTGGCTGTCATTTAAAAGAGCGCTGACGTTTCCTCTGCCGTCATACAGATAGTTGTATAGACTACCAGATTGCGTCATACTTAGCAAGCCGCCAATGCCGCCGCCCATATTCTTACCCCAGGTATACTCCCTGACCACCTGGTTGTTTGCATCCCGTCCCTGGATCGCCAGATACCCTGAACGGATCAGGCGGATATCTCCGGTTGGAGTACTGTTTTCGTACTTTTTGATCCGGGTCAGAAAACCGTAACCGCTGTAAATATATTCGGCTTTATGAACCGTGCTTTGGCTGTCGGTATATTCAATAGAAGCCAAGCGGTTTTCTGCGTCATAGCTGGCGGTGAATTCATATCCATCCGGTGTATAACCTTTGGTCATGTTGCCGGCATCGTCGTAGGTAAACAGCTTTTCTGGGGCAGTGGTACGGATGGAATCAATTTTACCAAAATTAAAAACACAAGGCAGTAGCGCTTTGATCGCTACTGCCTTGTGTTTAAAAAGCTTTTACTTAGCCACGCAAGAATCTTCTGGCCACATTTACAAAAGCAAATCGAGATATCAATATGTCAAGGAACGTCCCGCACTCCGTCCCGCACTCCTACGCCCCTAAAAAGGAAAAAGGCGATTAAAGAAAGAACCTTCAACCGCCTTCCGACTGTATGCCTTATTCAATCTTTTCGCCACATTTTGTGCAATTCTTAGGGAGCCTGGCTGTCCACATATGGAATTCTATACCAAGTAGATTGACTGGATTATGTAAGACGGCTTTACCGCAATTTGGACATTTTAAAGATAAGCAATACCCACCGATAATCACTGCTATAATAATTAAAAGCACTAAAAAATTCTCTGTTAAATATAGTGCTCCCAACCCTAAGGATACTCCACTGATTATCCAACTAATTATTGCTATTCTATATTTTTTTCTTAGTGTATACATAGTAAATTATTTGCATTGATTCGAAGCATAATTTGGATCTCTTAAATCTTCGAGTAAATCTCTCAAAGTATAAGTACCTGTAAAGCTCCCGGTAATAGAACCCGCAATGGAAGTTGCAGACGGACCAAGTCCCACCGTAAATCCCATAAATTCTCCGGTATCAATATTAAACATAGCAGTAAAACTTATAAGCCCGATAATAACATTAGCATTAATAGTTGTACCTGAAACATTTTCGATACCACCTTTGACAAAGCCAATGAATCTATCCGCTGACAAATTAAGACCTATTCCTCCACCTACAGAACCGAACACTCCTATGTCAGCTTTACTGTCACCCAATCCAGGATTTATTACAAGGCCACCGCTACCTTCGACACCAGCAACTCCAACAACGCTCGCACCACCCCCAATCAATATATTAAGAAGTCCCAGTGGATCAATCAGATTAACCGGATCATTTAGCACATATCCATTAAGAAAAAAGGCAGTAACGACAACGCCACAACTGCCATATGTTTATGGTAGTTTCTAATTTATAAATGTTCCGGCTGAACTCCCTTATCTTTTAATTCTGGATGTCGTTCATAAAAACCTGATAATTCTTCTAACGGTGCTTGACAGTCAGGACATTTCAAGTCCTTAAGGTCTTTCTTGTAAAAAGGCTTTATGCATTTTGGACACATCAACACTTTTTTGTCATCCTTTGCTTTCTTGTCTGCCTCAATTGTCTTTTTCCGGAGAGAGGACCAAATAAAAAAAGCCCCTAAAATAACAAGGCCTCCACCAAATGGCCATTTAATGCCTGTAAAGTCGATTTCACGATTTAAATATGAACTATAGAAAGATGGATTTATGATTATCAAAACCCCAAGCAACCCCCATACGGCACCCATCAAGATGTAAAATATCCTATTCATAATTTAGTTCTCACATGGTGATGTGCTCTGTTCCGATAAAATTCTCTTGATTTCATCGTAAATGGTTAAAGCACCACTGCTTAAATATCCCCAGCCTTTTGGAGGGCCAGTTTCAACGAAAAATCCATATGTAAAATCAACGATTGCTCCAGAATATGGTGCAGCAATATATGCAGTTGACAGCGCCGAAGGTCCAGCAGATATAGCAGCAGCTCCTGCCAAAGGGGCTGCTATACTAGCACCAGCTACACCTAATGCTGTTTGTGCAAAAGGATGGCCATTCACTGCAATGTCAGCAGTTGCTTTTGCCGCTTCACCAACTGCATACGCACTCCCTTTAGTACCTTCCACAATTGCCTTTTTAATCCCAGGAAGAATATCAGAGAATTCTAACCCAAACGGATCAATCAGATTAACCGGATCATTTAGGACATTGAACCGGTTAAGCACCTGCCGCTACCAGTGAACATTTTGATTAATACCGGCCTGTTATCCTGTATTTTCAAATACTGTAA
>JAXHVO010000045.1 GCA_034189135.1 Thermodesulfobacteriota bacterium
AACAATGAAACTGAATTACTTTATCGTAACATTTGTACTACTCTAAACGAAAATGAATTTAAAAAAGCAGCATAAGTTTTCGCTCAATTGGGGTATAACTGTCTCGATTCACACCTTCAACACCAATTTGCGTTTTAAGAATTTATGCTCCACCGTAGATAAGGGGTGCGAAAATTGAGTTTTTATTTTTGGGTGAGTTTACTTACCTTTAGATACAGTTCTTCCAGCTGAGCCTTGTCTGCTGTTGAAGGCGCATCCGTTAAAAGACATGCAGCCTTCTGGGTTTTTGGAAAGGCGATTACATCGCGGATGGAAGGCTGGCCGCACAGGAGCATAACCAGCCGGTCAAAACCAAAGGCGATACCGCCATGCGGGGGTGCGCCGGATTCCAGGGCAGAAAGAAGAAAGTCGAATTTTTGCTCATAGGTGTCACGTTTTAAACCCAATGCCTTAAAAACGCTCTCCTGAATATCTTTTTGATGAATACGTATGCTGCCGCCTCCGATTTCAGATCCGTTTAGAACAAGATCGTAAGCACGTGATTTTACTTTAAGGGGATCTTTAGTAAGCAGACCATAGTCCTTTTCCAGGGGCGCGGTAAATGGATGGTGCAGCGCCTGAAATCTTTTTCCGCTTTCGTCATATTCCATCAAGGGAAATTCTGTGATCCATACAAAATCGAATGCACTCTCGTCTATCAGACCGAGTTTTTTACCCAGGTGGTTTCTCAAATGCCCAAGGGCTTCATTGGCAATTTTAGGCAGATCCGCCACAAAAAACACAAGATCTCCCGGTTCCATCTCAATTCGCCTGGTAAGGGCTGATTTTTCATCATCGGTAAAAAATTTTGCAATGGGCGACTGCCATTCATTCTCACGAACTTTTATCCAGGCAAGCCCCTTTGCCCGGTAAACAGCAACGAATTCAGTTAAATCATCAATTTCTTTCCGTGAAAAATCGATACATCCTTTTGCATTCAGCGCTTTTACCATACCGCCCTTTTTCACCACACTGGAAAAGAGTTTGAATCCTGTGTCTTTCACTATGTCGGAAATATCTTTCAGTTCAAGACCAAATCGGGTATCAGGCTTGTCCAGGCCATAGCGACCCACAGCTTCGTCATAGGTCAGCTGCAAAAAGGGGGGGGTAAGATCTATATCCAAAACGTCCTTAAAAAGGGTTTTCATCATTCCTTCAGAAATTGCCATAATATCGTTTTCCCCCACAAAGGACATTTCCATGTCAATCTGAGTAAACTCCGGCTGGCGATCCGCCCGCAGATCTTCATCCCTGAAACATCGAACAATCTGGTAATAACGGTCAAACCCTGATATCATCAGAAGCTGTTTGAAAATCTGGGGAGACTGAGGCAGAGCATAAAACTGTCCCGGATTAACCCTGCTGGGCACCAGATAATCCCTGGCACCTTCCGGAGTACTTCGGGTTAAGACCGGTGTTTCTATTTCAAGAAATCCTGAGTGGTTCAGAAAATTTCTCAACGAGGCCGATGCCTGGTGTCTTAAAATAATATTACCCTGGAGTCTGGGCCGGCGCAGGTCAAGATGACGGTGTCTCAGGCGGATGGTTTCTGACACGTCCACTTTATCTTCGATTAAAAAAGGAGGGGTTTGGGCGGCGTTTAAAATTTTAAGCCGGGTCACCATCACCTCGATTTCGCCGGTTTTAAGGTTTGGGTTGATCATCCCCTCCGGCCGGTGGTCAACCTTCCCCAATACTCCCAACACATATTCATTTCGAATCACATGGGCTTTTTCATGAACCTTTTTATTTACATCAGGATTAAAGACCACCTGGGTAATCCCTTCCCGGTCACGCAAATCTATAAATATAACTCCACCGTGATCCCTCCTGCGCTGGACCCAGCCCATGAGTACCACTTCTTTGCCAACATCATCAGCCCCTAATTCACAGCAGGTGTGAGTTCTTCTCATTTCTCCAAGTGTATCCGACAATTAATTGACTCCTTTATTTAATCTTCATCACCCCGAGGAATAATCCTTCGAAATTCCACCGAGGCAGGCGCATTTTAAGGAAAATTTCACAGACAGCAAAAACAAAATTTAGCCTCGCTTTTAGCAGAATGAAACCCAGTAGTAATTTTTTGAATTTTATCGTTTAATTATTTTAATCACGTTATCCAACAGGTTTTCAATAGGAATCGACATCTGCTTTTTGGTTTTCATATCTCGCAGAATAGCTTCATTTTTTTCAAGCTCGTTTTCTCCTACTATGAGTACATAGTTCGATCCAAATTTATCTGCACGCTTCATCTGACTTTTCAAGCTTCGGTTTTCCATATCCATTTCTGCCCGCACTTTTGTAAGACTTAATTGGCAGGTCCATTCAAAGGCTTTGGCCTGAGCCTCTTTCCCCAATGCAGCAATGAATATATCAGGCTTTTTGATAAAATCAGATCGATTCAAACCGGAAATTTCAGCGAGCCTATCAAACCCTATGGCAAAACCTGTGGCAGAGATATCCGGCCCGCCAAGGGTTTCCACCAGCCCATCATAACGTCCACCGCCGGCAACAGCGCTTTGGGCACCCAATGAACCGGTCTGAATTTCAAAGGTAGCCCGGGTATAATAATCGAGTCCCCTGACGAGATTCTTGTCTACTTTATAGGGGACGTTAAGCTTCTCAAGGGTCGTTTTCAGGAGTTCAAACTGTTGTTTGCAGGCGGTTCCCAAATAGTTCAGAATAGAGGGCGCATCCGACAGAACTTTGCGGCATGAAGGCACCTTGCAATCAAGGACTCTCAGTGGATTTCGCTGTTGTCTCCTTTGACAATCCGAACAAAGATCTCCTGACACTCCAGAAAGAAAATCGGCAAGCGCCGCTTTAAAACCCGGACGGCAGTCCTGGCAACCGAGAGAGTTGATAATAGGTATCACATCCGTTACCAAGAGCCTGTCGAAAAGAGTTACCAGCATCATGATGAGCTGGGCATCAACCAATGCAGAGTCGACGCCGAACACCTCGGCATTGATCTGATAAAACTGTCGGTATCTTCCTTTTTGCGGTCTTTCCCTGCGAAACATCGGACCGATGGTATAGAATTTCTGTACAGGGTCTTTTGCATATAGTTTGTGTTGAATATAAGATCGCACCACAGAAGCGGTCGCTTCCGGCCGGAGGGTGATTTGCTCTCCTTTGCGATCGGCAAAAGTGTACATTTCCTTTTCAACAATGTCGGTGTCTTCCCCAATGCTCCTGGCAAAAAGTTCGGTACGTTCTAAAATCGGGATACGAATTTCCCTAAAACCGAAATCCTCGAAAAGAGACCGGGCAACCTTTTCAATTTGCTGCCGGATTTCAACCTCACCGGGAAGAATATCTTTAAAGCCTTTGATGAGTTGTATCATTTTTAGTCTGATTTTATTTTTTGGTCATGACAGCACGAAATGACGAACACAGTTTATGGTTTAGGTTATTGTTTGCTCGGGTGGTGAATTAAACTATAATGAATCTGACTTCTTACGAATTCATAAACTTTTAGTCAATATTAATATTTATGGACCGGCAAAAAGTCATATTATGAGGGCACCTATCGGGTAAATCAGAAAAAATTGTCCTTGACAATGGAGCGAAAAAGTTTAATAAAAGAAAAAATGTTTAAAGAGGTGAATTATGCTGGAAAAAAGAATAGCGGATAAAATTCACGAAATCAGGAAAAAAAAGGGATTAACATTGGCACAGCTGGGCGATTCAACAGGTCTTTCCAAGGGGTTGCTTTCTCGGATAGAAAATAGCCAGGTTTCTCCTCCCATCGCCACCCTATCCAAAATTTCCCGTGGCCTGGAAGTCCCTATCGGTATATTTTTCGAAGAAGATGAAAGAAATAATGGCGGGTATACCGTAACCTATAAAAATGATCGAAAACAGGTAATTAGAAGAGGTACAAAGACTGGCTTTACATACTATTCTCTGACAAGTTTTAAATCCAGGCATTTAATCGAACCCTTTATAGTCAGATATCCTGTAGTAGAAAAAGAACCGACCAAACTCTTCGACCATCCTGGAGAAGAATTTCTTTTGGTATTAAAAGGAGAAATGGAACTTGTATATGGCAAGGAAAAGATCAGGCTAAAAGCAGGTGATGCCATTCATTTTGATCCGGCAACTCCCCATAGAGGGCAAAATGCCGGAAAAGAAGAGAGCGAATGCCTGGTTATCGTTATAGATGAAGATACACTGCAGGCTAAACGTTAAGGAGGAGAACGGACTTTTTTATTAAACCATTAACTTAAAGAGAGAGGAGGAAAAAATGACTAAAAGGATTCCAAGATATTTAACAGGTATTGTTGTTTGTTTGATAGCGCTTTCAATGGTGCTTGCCTTTGCACCAGCGAGTGAGGCCGGTAAATTTAAAAAAGAGTACAAAATGACCCTCAACGTCGGCCCCCAATTTTACTGGGGAATGGGAGCCGTAAAATTTGTTGAACTGGTAAAGGAAAAAACAAAAGGCCAGATCAATATCAAGCCGTATTTTGGCAGCGCCCTGCTTAAAGGTGCTCAATTGAAGTCTCCCCAGATGGTTGCAAAAGGAGTAATCGACTGTGCTTATGAATCGACTATTAATTCAGCTCCTGTTATTCCAGAAATGAATGTCTTTTCTCTTCCATTTTTTATTAACAACTTTGAAAATCTTGACAAAATGGAAAACGGCAAGACTGGAAAGGCGATCTTTAAGGCAATGGATAAAAAGGGCCTTGTCGGCCTTGCATGGGCTGAGAACGGATTCAGGCAGGTTTCAAACTCCAAAAGAGCAATTAAAATGCCCGGTGACTTGAAAGGTTTAAGGCTTCGCGTTGTTGGTAGTCCTATTTTTATTGATACTTTCAAACAACTTGGCGCAGATCCTGTTAATATGAACTGGGGTGATGCAGTAACGGCATTCCAGCAGGGTGTGGTAGATGGCCAGGAGAATCCTGTCGGTGTTCTTATACCTGTACAAATCTGGCAGTATCAGAAATATGCCACCTTCTGGAACTATCTTGTGGATCCTGTAATAGTTTACTGGAACAAGAAACAGTTCAAAGCCTTTCCTAAAAAAATACAAAAGGCAATCAGGGAAGCAGCCGTGGAATCTGCACGATTCGAAAAGGCCCTTTGCCGTGCCGGGCTTGACGGGAATAAATCCCTCAACATCCTGAAGAATGAATTTAATCACACCATGAAGGTTCCTGAACCGGTTAAATTTATGGAAAGCAAGGGGATGACCGTCACATTCCTTTCAGATAAAGAGCGTCAGGCATTTATTGATGCCACCAAACCTCTTTATAAAAAATGGATTCCCAAAATCGGAAAATCTCTTTATAAAAAAGCTAAAGCCGATATGGGCAAGTAGATTACACTTAATTTACACCTCATAGGATATAGCTCATAGCTCATAGTTGCAGACTTACCTGTTGCTTTGAGCTGTGAGCTTTCAGCTATGAGCTGTTTCAGGGGAATTTAATGAGTCAAACAAATCAGCGCATCAGGATAGATCACTGGATCGTGGCAATCTTGTTCTTTACCATGGCGTCCATTGCCTTTATTAATGTTTTAAGTCGCTATCTTTTTCACTTTTCCTTTGCAGCAACCGAGGAAGTTACAATTAATCTTTTTGTCTGGCTGACCGTGGTTGGTTCAGGGATTGCTTTTGAGCGCGGCGGGCAACTGGGTATGGTTACGTTGTATAAAATTTTTCCAAAGAAATTTAAAAAACTGGTTATCCTTTTCAGTTCAGGACTTAGCGCTTTGCTTTTTCTTATTGTAGATATTTTCACGATCCAGGCAATTTACGATGAACTTACTATATTTCAGGCAACTTCAGCGGCACTGGATATCCCAGTGTGGATATATTATATCGGTGTTCCTATTTTATCTGTTTTTGTTTTTGCCGGGATTTACAGAGACGCGGCATCAAAGTTAGATGCGCTCGAAATTAAGGAGGCCGTATAGTGGAGATAGTAGTTATCGCGCTGGCCTTTCTTATACTTATGGCCATAGGGGTTCCTATCGGAACGTCCCTTGGTGTTGCCGCTGTTATTACCATCTACTGGTTCGACCTTGGAATAGGGATGCTGGGGATCAATTTTTCTACAGGTATTGCATCGTTTCCTTTGCTTGCAATTCCATTTTTTGTTCTGGCCGGAGTCATCCTTGAAAAAGCAGGTCTTGCTGCAACCATTGCCCACTTTTTTGAGCTTCTGGTGGGAAAAATGGTCGGTGGTCTGGCAATGGTGGCTGTTTTAACCTGTATGTTCTGGGGAGCTCTCTCAGGATCAGGGCCGGCAACAACGGCAGCCGTTGGCCTGATTCTCCTTACACCAATGGTAAAGCACGGATATGATAAAAGCTTTGCAGGGGCAACAATCGCCAATTCATCCGATCTTTCCATAATCATCCCACCAAGCATAGCCTTCATTATTTATGGTAACATTACAAGTGTTTCAGTGAGTGCTCTTTTTGTGGCCGGTATTGTCCCTGGCATTTTGACCGGTGCCGGTACACTTCTTGTGGCGTATCTTATCTCAAGAAGAAGGGGTTACCGGGGCACGGGCGAAAGGGGGACTCCGAAAGAAATACTTACAGCGCTGAAAGAGTCCATATGGGCTATTCTCACTCCTATAATTATTCTGGGAGGGATTTACGCAGGAATCTTCACGCCCACGGAGGCTGCGGTTGTGGCTGTTTTCTACAGTCTTTTCGTGGCCGTTTTTGTCTACAGGTCAATAACCTGGCGGGATTTTATAAGAATACTTGTTGAAGCCAGTGTTACCAGCTCGGTTATCATGTTCATTGTGGTTTTTGCAGGGATATTTACCTGGGCTGCATCGGTTATTGGTATAATCGACAAGGCTGCCAACGCCATTATACAAATATCACCCAATGCCGTGGTCATGATTATCCTGGTTAATTTCCTTCTGCTGGGATTGGGAATGATACTTGATGCAATCTCCATTTCCTACCTAATCATGCCGATTCTAATTCCGGTGCTTATTGCCTTTCATATAGACCCTTTGTGGTATGGCGTCATCTTTATTTCAGCCCTGGCTATAGGACAGGCTACTCCTCCGGTGGGTGTCAACCTGTTTACTGCGGCCAACCTGATAAAAGGAGACATAGACTCTGTGGCAAAAGAGGCGATTCCCTTTGTTATAATGGATGTTATTATACTGATTATTCTCTCCCTGCTGCCGATTTTATCCTTGTATCTGCCTGTTAAAGCAGGGCTTTATACGCCATAAAAGAAGTGACTAAAGTGTTTAAAGTGAACTAAAGTGCCTAAAGTTAAGGAATTCTGTCTATTTTATTAAAAAAGATGGCTTGCCAGGGCGCCTTGTCAAGGCGTAGCTTGGAAAGCTTAGACTGAAGCCAAAGGCGAAGACTGGAGCAGAGCGACACCACAACTTTAGTCACTCTCTTCTCCGCGGTGAAATAGAAAGGAAAAAATGGACTTAAGTTTTTCCAAGGGGCATATTTCAAGAGTAGTCATTATCAGAATAGAGCCCGGTTCCGACATTATTGAAGGTATTGAAGATGTATGCAGACAGCTTGGTATAAAATCCGGTATTAATCACCGGCGAAATTATGATCAGCCAAATCGAAGGATTGGAAATGATTCGTACTTACGATTCAAAGGTCGATATGAAGGTACTTATTCCTTTTGGAAATAACAAAAAGTTTATCAAGCAGTAAATTTAAAAGAAAAGTAAGGAACACATTATGCCAAATAGCGCCAAAACTTATCTTTCACTTTACCGGAAGATGATTACCATCCGGCAATTTGAAACCCTGGCTGGAGAACTGTTCGCCGCTTCGAAAATTCCGGGTTTTATTCACCTGTCCATTGGGCAGGAAGCATCATCTGTAGGCGTATGTTCGTGTCTGCGAAACGATGATTATCTTACCACCACTCACCGGGGTCACGGCCATATGATTGTAAAAGGGGCTAATTTAAAAAAGATGGTTGCCGAACTTTATGGTAAAAAGACCGGATATTGCAAAGGCAAGGGCGGTTCAATGCATATTGCCGATTTTTCCATAGGCATTCTGGGTGCTAATGGTGTTGTTGCCGGCGGCCTTCCTATTATTGCAGGAGCAGGCTTTTCTATAAAGATGCGGGAAACCGACCAGGTAGCAGTATGCTTTTTCGGTGATGGTGCTTCAAACAGGGGGCCTGTACACGAGGTAATGAATATGGCTTCTATTTGGAAGCTTCCGGTCATTTTTGTTGTTGAGAATAACCAGTTTGCCTCAACCACACCGCTTGGATATGCATGTTCGGTTGGCGATATCTGCACACGTGCGGCAGGCTATAATATGCCGGGAATTTCGGTTGACGGAAATGACATCCTTGCTGTTAGAAAAACAGCGGAAAAGGCAATAAAGCGAGCCCGCGCCGGAGAAGGCCCGACTTTGATTGAAAACAAGACTTACCGCATCCGGGGGCACTTTGAAGGTGATCCCCAGAAATACCGAACAGAAGCCGAAGTAAAAACCTGGCAGGATAAAAATGACCCCATTACCCGATTTTCCGAAATACTTTTTAAGAAAAAGGTACTTAAAAAAAAGCGTGAAAAAGAAATATGGGATGAAGTCGAGGCCGAATTAAAGGCGGCTGTTGCTTTTGCCGAGGAAAGCCCATTTCCTGAACCTGAAGAGGCTCTGGAAGATCTCTACCAAGAAGTAACGAGTTGTTAAATTTGATGAATTCGTAAAAGGAGTGAAAATGTCCGAACGCACTTTGACCTGCTCAGTCGCCCTGGCTGAAGCCCTTCACGAAGAAATGTCACGGGACGAGTCTATTTTCATCATAGGTGAAGACCTTACCGCACACGCCGGTATCTTTGGCCAGTTCAAGGGGCTGCCGGAAAAATATCCTGAAAGGATTATCGATTCGCCCATAAGCGAAGCGGCCATTGTAGGTGTTGGTCTTGGATCAGCATTAACCGGCATGAGGCCTATTGTTGATTTGCATTTCTCCGATTTCGTAACCTGCTGCATGGACGAATTGTGCAACCAGACTGCCAAGATCCGTTACATGCTTGGCGGACAGGCAAAGATACCAATGGTTGTCTGGTGCCCTGACGGTGCCGGCCTTCGCGCAGCGGCCCAGCATTCCCAATCTATGGAAGCCTGGTTCATTCACACACCAGGGCTTAAAGTTGTTGTGCCCAGCGAGCCTGCCGACGTTAAGGGGTTAATTAAGTCAGCCATACGTGAGGACAACCCCGTTATGTTTTTTCAACACAAGATGTTGTTTTCCAAGAACGGCCCTGTCCCTGAAGGTGATTTCATCATTCCTTTAGGACAGGCCGCTGTAAAGAAGGAAGGAAAAGATATCTCTCTACTTTGCTACGGCTCGGCTTTTTATCTTTGCATGGAAGCGGCGGAAGAGCTGAAAAAGTTTGATATAGATGCGGAAGTGGTTGATTTGAGGACGCTAAAGCCCCTGGATATGGATACCGTAGCAACATCCATCAAAAAGACAAACCGTGCGGTTATCGTACACGAGGCCTGCCTTACCGGAGGGTTCGGGGCGGAACTTGCTGCCCGTATTCAGGATGAACTGTTCGATTACCTTGATGCTCCCGTTAAGCGGGTAGCTGCCAGGGATGTGCCGATACCTTTCTCTCCGCTACTTGAAGATTTTGTTCTTCCAAAAGTAACTGACGTTGTTAAAGCAACGCGGGAAGTTACTTACCGATAAACTTAAATGTAGCCGTTCACGGCTTGAAACTTAAAATTAGAAAGTAGAAATTCGGGAGAAGGCCAAATCTCCAATTTCTCTTTTCTAATTTCAACGTTTAGTGAATGTTTATACTTAAATTTAAGACCTGAAGTGCAAGGAGGATTAATAAGTTGGCAGTCAATATTACTATGCCCAAGTGGGGCCTTACCATGAAAGAGGGTAAGATAAGCAAGTGGTTCAAGCAGGAAGGCGATTCTGTCGAAAAGGGGGAAGATCTTTTTGAAGTAGAGACAGAAAAAATCACCAATAAGGTTGAATCAATAGCAAGCGGGGTATTGTTTCAGATCGTTGTACCGGCTGGAAATACAGTACCTGTGGCAACCATTGTAGCCATTGTTACCGAACCTGGTGAACAAACCGAACGCATTGAAGGTATACAGGCAGGTGAAATGGTTGAGGACGAAGCCGTATCGCCCGACGATGCTAAAGACGATAGATCGGAAAAGAGCGAAGAAAAAAAGTTCGTCCGTTCATCTCCGGCAGCTCGCCGTCTTGCAAAGGAACAAGGCATAGACATAGCACAGGTTCCGGGCACAGGCCCTGAAGGTCGCATTACTATGGCCGACGTTGCACGGTATAAGGATGAAAAACCGCTTGCCCCAAGGATAACCCCCCTTGCAGCGGAAATGGCAACCCAGGCCGATTTAGATGTGTTCTCAATTACAGGAACCGGTGAAGGGGGTAAAATTACAAAAGAAGATGTGAATCGGGCAATTGAAACCGGAACATCAGGGGCAGGAGTGGAACCTGGACAATCCATTCCTTTTACGGGCATGCGAAAGCTGATTGCCGATAACATGCATGCCAGCCTAAAAAGTGCTGCCCAATTGACGACTTTCACGGAAGTCGATGTAACCGGGATGGTCGATTTGAGAGACGTGTTACTCGAAAAATATAAAAACGATGAAACTGTAAAAATTTCTTATAATGATATAATTATCATGGCAACCGCCAGGACTTTAAAACAATTTCCCATGATGAACTCAGCATTACTGGGCGACGAAATTTTGCTCCATGACAGGGTGAATATCGGCATGGCCGTGGCTTTGCCTGATGGGCTAATCGTGCCGAAGATTCGTGATGCAGATAAAAAAAGCCTGCTGGAAATCGCCAGAGAATCAAGAGAACTGGCGATAAAAGCCCGTGAAGGAACCCTGAGCGTGGAGGAAGTCACGGGCGGCACTTTTACAATTTCTAATGTGAGCATGCTCGATATGGATGGATTTACTCCGATATTAAACCCGCCGGAAACCGGAATTTTAGGGGTCGGTCGGGTTAAGGAAAAACCGGCTGTGCATAAAGGAGAAATAACGATACGTGCGATGATGACATTGAGTCTGACGTTCGACCACCGTGTAGTAGATGGTGCTCCTGCAATGCAATTTTTGCGAGTCCTGGCCGGGTATCTTGAGCATCCGGTTTTGATGATGGTATAAGTTTAATGGTTTCGTAAAAAGTAAAAAACCACTTTTTACGAAACTATCAACTTTAAAAAAAATCCGCTCCAACAAAGGAAAATAGTATGTATGATGTAATAGTAATAGGCGGAGGCTCCGGAGGATACGCTGCATCCATCCGTGCGTCCCAGTTGGGTGCAAAAGTTGCGTTGATTGAAGCCGCGGAAACAGGTGGTACATGCGTAAATAGCGGATGTATTCCCACCAAGGTATGGCTCAGGGCGGCCAGCCTTCTTCGCAGCATTAAAACAGCGGATGAGTTCGGAATCGATGCATCCATAAAAAAAATAGATTTAAATACTATTGTAGATCGAAAAAGCGGGGTTTCAGGTGATATTCGCATGGGGATGGAAGGGCTACTTCAGAATAACGGTGTGGAGGTGATACGTGGTCGAGCTGTTTTAAAGAATCCGCATGAGATTGATGTTGAAGGCACCGCTTTGGAAACAAAAAAAATCATCATTGCAACCGGAAGCTCGCTGGCCGACACAGATATTCCAGGACTGGATAAAGCTGCTATGACAACCGATCAGGTGCTGGAAATGGCGAAAGTTCCTTCATCCATCCTTATATGGGGTACAGCCGGGCCAATTGAAGTAGAGATGGCTGTTTTGATGAGTGCTTTTGGATGCAAGGTTTATTTATCAACGGAAACACCGAGGCTTCTTCCAAAGGAAGACCATGATACAAGCCAGCGCGTCGCCCAGGCTTTCAGAGAACAGGGTATAGAAATACTTCCAAAGCTAACTTTGAAATCAGTAAAAAAATCAAAACAGGGTTATACCTGCACACTGTCCGGTTCAAAAGAAAAAACCCTGGAGGTGGAAAAAGTTCTGGTTTCTTCCCGTAAACCGAATACAGCCGATATGGGCATGAAAGAAGTCGGTGTAAAATTAAATGAAGAAGGCAGCATCCTGGTTAATGAGAGACTTGAGACCTTTGTAGAAGGAATCTTTGCCATTGGTGATGTTACAGGCGGCTGGATGTTGAGCCATGCATCTTCATCCATGGCGGTCACGGCTGCTGAAAATGCCATGGGGAAAACCAAGATTTTCCCCTTTCACCTGATTCCTCGCGGTATATGGACATATCCCGAAGTGGGTGCTGTGGGACTTTCCGAGGAAGAAGCAGAAAAAAAGGGGATCGATATCGAGATCGGAGATTTTCCTTACTCAATTAACGGCCTTGCCATGTGCAGAAATGAAATAAGCGGTAATGTAAAAATTGTTACCGAGGCGCGGTACGGAGAAATTCTGGGTGTCCATATTGTAGGAGGGCATGCTACGGATATGATAGGCGAAGCTGTCCTGGCCATACAGCTTGAGGCTACAACCAAAGAGCTGGCCAGTAGTATTCGGGTACATCCCACATTTTCAGAAACTATAGTAGATTCGGCACGGGATGTCGAGAATTGGGCGTTGTATCTGCCAAAGCGCTGAGACAATAATGGTAACATTGTTTTTAAAATTTGGAGTTGCTAACGGTTTTTGAACCGCAGAATGTCGAACAAGGAATATCGAATGCCGAAGTGATTTCCTTCGTGCTTTCGTGATAAAATGTTACAGAATTATAAAAATGGCGATATTGAAGTAATTGACTGGGGCTGTCTGGAATATGGAGAGGCATTCACAAGACAGATGACTTTAGTTGATGAAGCAATCTCAGGATTTGCTCCGGATCGTCTCGTCTTTGTAGAACATCCTCCTGTGGTTACCATTGGGCGAAGCGGGGGTAAGGAAGACCTGCGAATTTCAAAAGAATTACTTCACAGCAGGGGCGTGTCTTTTTTCCAAACAGATCGTGGCGGCATGGCAACTTTCCACGGGCCGGGTCAGTTGGTGGCATATCCGATTGTAAAACTCAAAGAAAAGGATTTGCATCTTTATTTAGAGAGATTGCTTAACGCTGTAGCCACTTTGCTTAGAGAATATGGCCTTGTTCCTGAGTTTAAAATAGGAGAGCCGGGAGTATGGGTAAATTCCTGTAAAATAGCAAGTGTCGGTATTGCTGTGCAAAAATGGGTAACATACCATGGTGTTGCCTTGAACGTAAATACAGAGCTTGAGGCATTCGACCTTATCGTTCCCTGCGGACATTCTGAAGAAAAAATGACTTCCATGAAACAAGAGCTCGGCTTTTCTCTTAATATGGTCAAAGTGAAGAAAAAATTAACAGAAGTTTTTGGAAAAGAATTTGGATATGGCAATATCTGCAATGCGCAAAAAAAATTCTATAAATATCCAGACTGGCTGATCCATAAAGCTCCTGATGCCGGGGCCATCGAATCAATGGAGAAAGCCCTGCAAAAACTGAAACTGGCCACTGTATGTCAAAGCGCCCAATGTCCAAACCTTGGAGAATGCTTCGCACGAGGCACGGCTACCTTTATGATACTGGGCACAAATTGTACACGAAAATGCCGTTTTTGCGCAGTAGATAAAGGTTTTCCCCAGGAAGTTGATCAAAAAGAACCGGAACGTGTAGCACAGGCAGTACAAATGCTGGGTCTGAAATATGCAGTCATTACTTCCGTTACAAGGGATGATATGCCGGATGGCGGTGGATCGCAGTTTATACGCACTATCGAGCAGATTCGCAGGCTGTGCCCTGGAGTTGGGATTGAAATTTTAATTCCCGATTTCAGGGGTTTATTACAGCCGCTAAAGCAGGTTTTTGATGCCCGTCCGGATGTGCTAAACCACAACATCGAAACAGTTCCCCGCCTTTATCCTTTTGTTCGGCCTATTGCAAAATACCGGCGATCCCTGGGCGTTCTGGAGTATGCTTCCAGGCAGGGGCTTAAGGTGAAATCAGGTCTGATGCTGGGACTTGGAGAGAGAAAAAAAGAAATCATTCAAACTCTTAAAGATTTAAAATTTGCCGGTTGCATGTACCTGACCATAGGACAATACCTTGCGCCATCTAAAAACCATTTTCCGGTAGCCCGATTTGTACCGCCTGAAGAGTTTGATGAGTTGGCCGAAACCGCCCGATTAATCGGATTTTCCGGTGTAGCCTCAGGACCACTTGTACGCAGTTCTTATCAGGCGGATCAAATGTTTGAAACAGGACAGAGAATATCTAAAGTCGCATGAAAAGCAGCCGTTCACGGTTTGAAACTTGAAATTAATAAGATTTACCACGGAGTTTCACGGAGAGACACTGAATTTTAATTTTTAATATCTGTGAAATTTCCGTGCAAATCCGTGGTAAAAATATAAAGAAAAAAAGTTGAAGAACCATGCCCAGCATTGAATGCGTTCATCAACGGTAAAAAAGGATGAAAGCCAAATTTCCAATTTCTATTTTCTAATTTCAACGTTCCGTGAACGTTTACCATGAAAAGACAGAAAAAATACATTATTGCAGCAGCATTTTTAATTTCGGTTATATTATCTCCGGTATGCCATGTTCTTGCTGCTGAGGATTATTGGCTCAATCATGAAGAGGAGAGCCTTGGCAATTGTCGTGAGTGCCATCTTCCCCATGACGAAAAAATAGCCCACGATGCTCACATGATAGTTGAATGTGAGGCATGCCATCTTCAAAAAATCATTCCGGTTAAGGATCCTGAATCAAAACGTGTTTCATGGAAATTTGACGGCAAACCCAAAGAAGAAAATCTTGCCGGACTGGCCTTTGCAGTATGTAAAGAGAACTGTGAGCGCTGTCACTTCAGTGGAAATCAGGCAGGGGCTGCCGCCATGGTATTGCCTGCCAAAAGCGTTTTATGCATGCCCTGTCATCCTGCCACCTTTTCGATTGATGATGCCACAACAATTGTATCTCTGTTTGTCTTTCTGCTTGGAATAATAAGTCTGGTTTCGATCTGGATATCCGGGAATCTGGACGGAGACAAAGAGATGAGTTTTGTAACAAAAGTTAGCAAGATAAGTTTTTCAATATTCGTAACACTTTTTTCTGTCAGGATATTACATATTACCAAGGCATTGGTTTTTGATGCACTTTTGCAAAGAAGGCTTTACAGGCAGTCAAGATCACGCTGGATTATTCACAGTCTTATTTTATTCCCCTTTGTATTTCGTTTTTCATGGGGCATGGTTGCTTTGCTGTCTTCACTGTGGGTACCGGAAAAGCAATTAGCATGGGCAATGCTCGACAAAAATTATCTCGTAGATGCTTTTCTCTTTGACCTGACAGGAATCATGGTCATTTCCGGTGTTATACTCGCTATGTTTCAAAGGGCCTTTAGAAAGTCCGAAAACCTTCCAAGCCTGCCTAAACACGACTGGCCGGCTTCAAGTCTCATAGGTGGCATAATCATAATCGGTTTTATTCTTGAGGGAATGCGTATTGCTATGACCGGCAGTCCTGAAGGCGCCCATTACGCATTTATCGGTTACGGTATCAGCCGCCTTTTTGCAGGTATTTCAGGTTTAACTGATATCTACGGCTATATCTGGTACTGCCATGCAATCTTTGTAGGTGCTTTTCTGGCCTATTTGCCGTTTTCCAGGATGCTGCATATTATCATTGGTCCACTTGTTCTTGCCATGAATGCAGGAAAGGGCTTGCTGGAAAAATAAAGTAATTCACCACGGAGAATACAAGGAGTAGTAACACTTTAGAGTTTTGAAAAACCGCATTCAGATAATCTGATTTAAAGACGTGTCGAACTCATGCATAAGAAAGTATAAAGAAAGAACAGGTGCGATCTTTTTATAAGAAACTTGCTAAATGTTTATATTATATGACTTGCAGATAAAAATTGTTTATTCGTTGTTCTTTCTTAACGCTTACTAATACATTCAAACAGGACACGCCTTTAAATCGGATCACCTGAACGCTCTTTTTGGAGCTGTTTTACAAAAGGATGAACTAAAATAAGGAGTAAAACACATGGAAATCAAAGGTTACAACATGCCTGATGACTTACACTACGAGGAAAATCATTACTGGGTCAAGACTGAAGGGGATCTCTTGGTAATGGGTATGGACGATTTTGCCCGGCAGATGGCAGGGGATATTGTCTATGTTCAGCTTCCTTTTGAAGGAAAGGCTTTGAAGCTCGGTAAAAAATTTGCCAAGGTGGAGTCAGGCAAATGGGTTGGAAAAGTTTATGCCCCGGTCAATGGTGAAATTGTCGGTTCTAACGAGGAGCTTGAAACAGACCCGGAACTTATTAACCAGGACTGTTACGGAAAGGGATGGATGTATAAGATACTGCCCAACGATATGGGGGAAGTAGATAGCCTGATACACGGATCAGCTGCAGTGGAAAAATGGCTTCTTGCAGATATAGAGAAATACAAGCAGGAATAACATGGCCAACAAAGACTACAGCATCAAAGAACTTATAGGACTTGAGGCATGTACCAACTGTCGTTTGTGTGCTGATGTGTGCCCTGCAGCCTCGGCTGTCCTTGATGGACGTCTGACCGGAGTCTATCGTCTCAGCGGAATTAAAAAAATCCTGCGGGAAAGAGCCGGGATTATACGCAGGCTTTTCGGGATAAAAGATCTCTCACCTGCCAGGCTTGAGAATTTTAGCGAGACAGTTTTTCGCTGTACTTTGTGTGGAAGCTGTCAGGAAGTATGTCCTGTCGGTATCCCGCTTAAGGACTTGTGGCTTTCCATGCGCCAGGACATGGTACAATCCAGTGCTTACCCCAAAAAAATCGATATGATCAAAAACAATTTGGCCAAGAGCCGAAACGTTTTTGACGAGGATAATGAGGAACGGGCTGACTGGGTGGATGACATGCGCGATGTCCCGGATCATGGTTTTATAAAGGATAGCGCAGAGGTTGTCTATTTTACAGGCTGCGTTTCCTCTTTTTTCCCCATGGTTCAAAAGATTCCAACGGCCCTTGCTGAGACACTTGAAATTTCAGGGGTTGATTTCACACTGCTGGGGGCGGAAGAATGGTGCTGCGGTTTTCCTCTGTTAGGTGCAGGTCTCAGGGATAAGGCCGGAGAGTTCATTGAACACAACATTAAAGCAGTTCGTAAAAAAGGAGCCAAAAAGATTATTTTTGCCTGCCCCTCCTGCTACCAGATGTGGCGGGAATATTACACTGATGAGTTTGAGATTTTCCATGTTACTGAATTTTTAATCGAATTGATAAAGAACAAACAACTTCAGCTTAAAGAGCTTCCAATGACAGTAACATACCACGATCCCTGCGACCTGGGTCGGGGTGCACGGGTCTTCGAAACACCGAGAAAGATTATTCATTATATTCCTGGAGTAAATCTGGTAGAGCTTTCCGACAACCGTGAAAATTGCAGGTGTTGCGGTGGCGGCGGCAACCTGGAAATGATAGATACAAAGCTTTCAGCAGAAATAGCAAAACGAAAAATAGATGATGTTATGATGACCGGAGCTGAAGCAGTTATAACTTCATGCCAGCAATGTGTTAGAACGATGAATACCTATGTTAGACGAAATAAGATTCCTCTCGAGGTTATGGATATCACAGAACTTGTTAAACGTGCTTTAGTGTTTTAGGGCTCGCTGAAAAATATATGTTCCGGCTTGGCCGGTTTGGAGCATAACCGTCAGGTTAAGAAATTGAATGCTAAAATCAGTCAGATTTAGCTTGTTTTTTAATTGACAATTCACAGTTAACTATTCACAATTCAAAATTTGATTTTAACAAATACATTTTTATAGACAGATAATTGTCAATTGTGAATTGAAAATTGATAATTGTTAACGATAATAGTCCATTTTTCTCTTAACCTGACGGCTATGCGGTTCAGGGGGATAATAATGCTAAATTATTCTTCACACACACGCCTTGTTGAAAGACGTGTCGAGGTGCAAGTCGGCAACAGGTCATTTACTATTGCCCGAAGGGATGAACACAACAGATCTCACACCTGTCCAGTTGAATTAGTTGTTGGAGCGCTTGGAAGTTGAATAACCCTGACTATTGCTGCGGTCGCAGAAAATAAAAAAATCATAGTCGATAAAATTGATGTCAATATTGCCTGTAAAGTCGAGGAAGATAAAAATAGGACTACAGCATTTACTATTTTAATTGACCTTGGCTCCGGGTTGACCCGAAGGGAGAGGACAATTCTTTTCCGTGTTGCGCGTTTATGCGAAGTACACAAAATATTGGCAGGGGAGAGCAGTTTCGATTACCAGTTATCCGAAATACAGGAGTTATAAACTGAAAAGGAAACAAACGTGAAGCTTTATAATCTCGGCAAGGTACCATGGAAACAGTCGCAGCTTATCTATCACGCCCTTGCTTATATGGGACGTGAATCGCTTGTTCTTGTTTCACCGGCATCTCCTTATGTTTGTGTCGGCTATCACCAGGACGTAGATCATGAGGTGGATCTTGCTTTTTGCCGAATAAATCATATTCCGGTTTTCCGGAGGGAGGTCGGAGGCGGCGGTGTTTATCTTGACGGCAATCAGCTTTTCTTCCAACTGGTTGTCAGGAAAGGCAACCCGCTGGTTCCGGCAAGCAAAGAAGCTTTCTATCGCAAATTCCTCAAGCCTGTCATTGATGTTTATCGCAAAATCGGAATACCCGCAGAATATAAACCGGTCAATGATATAATAGTTGAATCAAGAAAGATATCGGGTACCGGAGTCGGGGAAATCGGTGATTGTATTGTCTTGGTCGGGAATCTCATAGTCGATTTCAATTATAAAATGATGGCCAGAGTTCTAAGGGTGCCGGATGAAAAATTTCGTGATAAAGTTCAAAAGACCATTGAAGAAAATTTAAGCACTATACGCCGCGAGCTTGGTGATACTTCGGCAGACAAATGGAATGATGAAACCTTAAACAGTCTTATGGTTGATGAATTCGAAAAAGTGCTCGGCAGGCTCAATCCCGGCGAAAAGGATGACGAACTGGAAGCCAGGGCGAATGAACTGGCTCTTCGCATGCTGGATGACGACTGGCTTTATCGCAAAGGGAGACATAGGAAAGGACGATCTGTCAAGATAAGCTCAGATGTTACGATCTATCATAGAGTCAACAAGGCACCCGGCGGACTTATGCGCGCAGATTTTGAGGTTGACTGCGACAGATTCGTCGGGATATCGATTTCCGGTGACTTTTTTTGCTATCCTGAAGATGCGATCAGCCGACTGGAGTCGATGCTTGAGGGAAAACAGGCATCAGAGGTACATGAAGTGCTCACCGATTTTTACGGCAATCAGAAAATTGAAACCCCGGGAATTTGTATAGACGACTGGAAAGAAATATTAAAAAAATAACACTATAAAAGACTGTAAGCAAATGTTTCAAAAAGATCCCTACTGAACTTGTCTGCTTCAACATCCTGTTTAATCAGCTTCAGGGTTTTAAACGGACTCATTGCGTTTCTGTAAGGTCGGTCATCATTTGTCAATGCTTCATAGCAATCAATAAACCCTACGATTTGCGCCGTTTTATCGATACTGGTTATTCCATAAGGATAACCGCTTCCATCCAGTTTTTCATGATGCTGCAGGGCGGTGGTGGCAATCTCTTTAAAACTGAAATTGCATTTAGTTAAAATATTATACCCTCTGATGGTATGTTGTTTAATTTCGTTAAATTCCTCATCGGTTAATTTCCTTGGCGCTGTCAGCAGATTGGTATCTATTTTTGTTTTTCCCACGTCATGCAGAAGTGCGCTTAGCCCCAATATTTTTTTTTCATAAAGAGAACAGTTAATAAAATTAGCGTAGCCCAGAACAATGGCCATCACATTAATTGAATGTATCACGGTTGAATAATCCTGTTTGGATACAATCAATAAGTTATTTATTACATCACTATCTTTAGTATATTCGTTTATCAGAATATTTACTGTTTCTGAAACACCTTCAAGACTTCCGCTTCTCGGTTCTGCCAGCGTTTCCTGAACTATATTTACAAGGGTGTCCTTAACTTTTTGCGAATTATTGGAACGAATATTATCGCTTAACTGCCTGTTGAACACCTTTTGGATTTCCTGAATACCCTTGATCTTATCTTCCTGCTTTATATACAGTTTGGCAGGCACCCGCTCGTTTTCAAGCCGCACTTCTTGTATTGTTTTTCTCGGTGGTTTGTACAATACGAAATTTCCATCTTTTGTTTGATAATAAAGAGGAATTTTTTGGTAATGTTTCAAACGGGATTTTTTTGCCTCAATATAATCTGCCACCATTTTAATCCTTGTTACCAGTAAGTTAAGGGCTTTATGCCTAGCTTCTCAATAAATCAGGGTAAATCGTTTTTCACCACCGAACTTCCAGAGGGCTCAGAGAATCTTTGATTGGCTGGTTATTTCGGTAAACTCAGTGTAATCTGTGTTAATTTCGTCTTGCTACGACGCCATCAGGTTTAAAGGTGTGCACAAATATAATATCAGCATTTTAAGGAAAAACTTTAGTATAATTTTGAATATGACGGGTATAATATTTCTTTTTTCCTTGAAAAATAGAAAATATTGTTTATGTTGAACAAATGGTTGTGCTAGGCGGGGAGTTAGCGGTGCCCTTTTCCCGAAATCCGCTTTATGCGGGGCTGAATTCCCTTTTTAGGGTTTTATAATGTAATTTTGCAATCCATTTAACCGGCCTCCACGCAACAGACGGTCATGAACCTCGTCAGGTCCGGAAGGAAGCAGCGATAAGTGATGCGGTCTGTGTCGTGGATGTGTCCCGGTTATATTGATGGTTTGTATTTTTCATAGCAAAACTCGAAGGAGGGTGCACAACCAATCCTTCAGTGTTGCCCTCCTCAATTGCTACCTTGACATTGTCTCATACAGTATTATTTTTTATCAACATTGGCTCGGCTTTATCAATATAAAAATTGTTTAAAATATCAGGAGAGTATATCGGTTTATGACCGCAAAAAAAAAGATAAAAATCAAAACAGAACCTGAAAAGAATGGTGACGGAGACGAAGTTTTGGAAAAAAACCATTCAGGGAAAGAAAAAACGGAGACTGCCGGGGATCAGCTAAAAAAAATCCAGGCAGAACTTGAAGCTGCAAAGCAGGAGGGAAAAGAGGCCTATGATCGTTTTTTGAGGGTTTCCGCTGAATTTGAAAATTACAAAAAGCGTTCGACCCGCGAAATGGACGATTTTAGAAAGTATGCCAATCAGTCCCTGATAAAGGAGATGCTTGCAGTGGTCGATAATCTTGAGAGGGCTTTAAATTCCACCAACGGAAACAGCAGCGTTGATAAATGCATGGCTGACGGAGTAGACTTGACACTTCAGGAGATACTGAAAGTCTTTGAGAAATTTAATGTAAAGCCCATTGAGTCTATCGGGCAGCCTTTTGACCCGAATTTTCATCAGGCCATGATGCAGGAAGAGACGGATGATTATGCGGAAAATACAGTCATCAACGAATTGCAGAAAGGGTATATGATTCACGACAGATTGCTTCGACCCTCCATGGTTGTGGTTGCCGCGCCAACGTCAAAAACAGAGAATGTTAAAGAGAAAAAAGATATACATAAAAGCGAGGAGGAAATCAGATGAGCAAAATAATAGGAATAGATCTCGGCACCACCAATTCATGTGTGGCGATTATGGAGGGGAGTGAAGCTAAAATTATCACAAACCCGGAAGGTGGTCGAACCACACCTTCTATCGTTGCCGTATCTGAAAGCGGTGAGCGACTGGTGGGGCAAGTTGCAAAGCGACAGGCCATTACCAACCCGGAAAACACAGTATTTGGGGTAAAAAGGCTTATCGGCCGAAAATATGCTTCGCCTGAGGTTCAGAGCGATATTAAGATACTCCCTTACAAGCTTGAACAGGCAAGCAATGGTGATATTCGTATTAATTTGAGAGATAAAAAAAACAGCCCTGCTGAAATATCATCTTTTATCCTGGCCAACATTAAAAAAACGGCCGAGGAGTATCTGGGAGAAAAGGTTACCGACGCCGTTATTACGGTACCGGCCTATTTTAATGACAGCCAGCGCCAGGCGACCAAGGATGCAGGAAAGGTTGCGGGCCTCAATGTTCTAAGGATTATAAACGAACCGACCGCTGCATCACTGGCATATGGCCTGGACAAAAAAAAGGAAGAAAAGATCGCTGTATTCGATCTTGGGGGCGGCACTTTTGATATCTCCATCCTTGAAATCGGTGAAGGTGTTTTTGAGGTCAAGGCAACCAATGGAGATACCCATCTGGGTGGTGAAGATTTTGACCTTCGCCTCATTGATTATCTGGCAGACGAGTTTAAAAAGGACCAGGGAATCGATATCAGAAATGACAAGATGGCACTGCAGAGGTTAAAAGAAGCTGCTGAGAAGGCAAAAATGGAACTGTCCACTTCCATGGAAACGGATGTGAACCTGCCGTTTATTACCGCCGACGCCAGCGGACCCAAGCACCTGAATATTAAAATTACACGGGCCAAACTTGAATCCCTTATTGATGACCTTTTGGGCAATCTCGAAAAACCCTGTTTAACAGCCCTCAAGGATGCCGGCCTTGGACCCAATGATATTAACGAAGTCATCCTGGTGGGTGGCATGACACGAATGCCTGCGGTTCAGGAACGGGTAAAGAAGATTTTTGGCAAAGAACCTCACAAAGGGGTGAATCCGGATGAAGTGGTTGCCCTTGGTGCTGCCATTCAGGGAGGTGTGTTGAAGGGGGACGTGAAAGATGTGCTTCTTTTAGATGTAACACCCCTTTCACTTGGCATTGAAACCTTGGGCGGCGTAATGACCAGGCTGATTGAGAAAAATACAACCATACCGACCAAAAAAAGCCAGATTTTTTCAACCGCAGCAGACAGCCAGCCCGCAGTATCCATCCATGTGTTGCAGGGAGAACGGGAAATGGCTGCGGGGAATAAAACGCTTGGTCGTTTTGAGCTTGTCGGTATACCCCCTGCCCCAAGGGGCGTGCCGCAGATCGAAGTTACCTTTGATATTGATGCCAATGGTATCGTAAATGTATCTGCCAAGGACCAGGCAACCGGAAAAGAGCAGTCTATCCAGATTACCGCTTCTTCGGGATTATCGGAGGAAGAAATAGACAAATTGGTCAAGGATGCAGAGCTTCATGCAGAAGATGACAAAAAGAAAAGGGAACTCGTAGATGCCCGTAATACGGCAGATGCCCTGATTTATTCCACTGAAAAGTCAGTTAAGGATCTTGGTGACAAGGTTGACAGCGAGACAAAAACCAAGGTGGAAAACGCAATCGAGCCTTTGAAGAAGGCCATGGAGGGAGAAGATACTGCAGAAATCAAACGGCTGAGCGAAGAGTTGACCCAGGCATCTCACAAGCTGGCTGAAGCCATGTATAAGCAGGCATCACAGGAAGCCGGGCCCCAGCCCGATGCCGGTCAGGCAAACACTGACCAGTCAGCCGGTTCCACTCCGGATGACGATGTGGTAGATGCTGATTTTGAAGAGGTAAAAGAAGACAAAAAGTAGTGGCAAAATGTCTCTATTGGTAAAATCCCGCGTGCACCGTGTGCCGCGGGATTTTTTTATTGTATTTCTTTTTTTTTGACTTGCACCCTTATTCAAGGTAGATGTAATTATATAAAACAGGAGGCTGAGATAAAGAACTAAGCCGACTGACCTTTGGAAAAAGCTAAATAGAAACGGATCCAACATGTTTAAATTCCTTTTTAAAAAAGAACAACGTATCCCCAAAAATTGATTTTTGAATACATGGATGCAGTAAAACTGTGTCAGGATAGCTTTTTAAAAGGTCTGCAGGCCTGCCTTCTTAACGGATCTCTTTGCGAAGACTTCGATTTTTTTATCAAGCAGACACACAAGTTTGAATCAAAAGCCGACGATATTAATGATGATATCAACAACCTGATGTACGGCAAGGCATTGATACCCGATTCCCGCGGCGATATTTTGGGACTTCTCGGCGCAATGGATGAGATCCCTGATCTTTTTGAACGGATTCTTTACATGATTCAAACACAGCGGCTCACCGTCCCGGAATATCTTATCGACGATATTCAAGATCTCGTCAGGATAAGCCTGGAATGTTGCGACCTTCTGGCCAGGCAGGCCACAGCTCTTTTTAAGAAAACAGAGGGCATCAGGGCGTTGCTAAATACAATCGACATTAACGAAAGCCACTGCGATCATATCGAAAGGCGGATTATAACCAAAATTTTCGAGTCCGACATGGATTCCCTGCAAAAGATCCAGATCAAAGATCTTATTGTAGAAATGGGGAATATATCCGATGAGGCTGACCGGGTGTCTAGACGGATCAATATTATCAGCATGAAGAGGCGGGTATAATGTTCTCCCTTTTGGGAGGTGTTTTTTTGGGTTGGTCCTTGGGGGCCAACGACGCTTCCAATGTGTTCGGAACCGCTGTATCCTCAAAGATGGTCAAATTCCGGACTGCTGCTCTGCTGGCTTCCGCCTTTGTCATAATAGGTGCAATTCTTTCCGGCCAGGCGGGCATCGAAACCCTTAAGGGCTTGACCAGTTTTCATCTTGAGCAGGCTGTGGTTGCATCAATTGCAGCAGCGATTACCGTGACCATTATGACTCTCCTGGGTCTTCCTGTTTCCACATCACAGGCGGTGGTGGGATCAATTCTTGGAATAGGAATCCTCAATAATCAGCTCAATATGACAGGGCTAGCTAAAGTGGTTGTCTGCTGGGTCGGAACACCTATAGGTGCTGCAATAATCGCTGTATTCCTTTATAATGGACTCGGAATGATTTATAACAGATTGAACCCAAATCTTTTTCAATCCGATGCCATGATTCGAATCCTAATGATTGTCGCCGGCTCATACGGTGCTTTTTCCTTAGGGGCAAATAATGTTGCCAATGTGACGGCTGTGTTTGTCGGTGCCGGATTGATCAGCGTATTTTATGCCGCGTTCATCGGTGGTGCCAGTATCGCTTTGGGTATCTTGACTTACAGTAAACCGGTTATGGAAACAGTGGGGAAAAAACTTGTCCAACTCGACCCCTTTTCCGCCTTGATTGTGGTGCTTTCTTTGGCCTTTACGGTACATTTCTATACACTGGTGGGTGTGCCGGTTTCTACTTCCCAGGCTGTCATCGGCGCAGTCCTTGGCATCGGCCTTGTCAAAGGAGTCAATACGGTCAGCCGTCAGACACTGCGCCACATCCTTTTGGCATGGCTGCTAACACCTGTGGTGGCCTGTTTTTTTTCCGTCACCATTTATTTCATTATCCATCTGCATTACATTCCAGTCCGGTAAGCCGTCATGCTTGACATAAGCCTGGCTGTACTATATTTCATAGGGCTATGACCAGCAATTATGAAAAAATTATTCATGACAATCTTGACAGGATTTATACAAATTTACCCCAAGACCTGGGTTTGATATTGCCGGCAAACCAAAAGGGGGATTCCTTCTTTTTTGAAGCTTTTGGCGAAGAGTGCCGGATTCAGCCGGAGGGTATCCATCTTGGTGGCAGGGAAGAAACCGGGGTACTGGGGGTTTTGATTTCCCTATATATGCTTAATGCCTGCCCGGAGACGTCTGTATTGCAACCACTTAAGGCATTTAAAGATTTTCCAGGAAGTATGCCTTATGTGGGTGCTTTTGCTTCATACACAGAAAAAATACTTGTTCCTTATGTGCACAGCATTGAAGAGGCACAAAATCGTATTATGGAACGTATGCAGGGCAAAGATGCTTCTGAGATATCAGGGGGTGATTTTTCATTTTTACTGTGTCCTTTACCCAAAATAACTCTATGCTATATATTCTATCGTGCGGACGATGAATTTTCCGCTTCGGCGACCTGCCTTTTTTCCAATAACGCTCATCAATTTTTGCCTTTGGACGCACTGGCCGACGTGGGAGAATATACCTCAAGAAAAATCATTCAACTCTTGACTTGAATTTATACGGTTTTTAAAGGTGAAAAATTTGCAGGTAACGATGGATGCTGTTACAAAAATGACCCATATAAGTGCAATATTTCTTTTGGCAGTGGTGTTTTTATTGCCGGTAAAAGCATTTGGGGAAACCGGGCAGGTTGAAAACGATAAAGCCCGACAAAAATTACTACGAAGAACAGCCAATATCAGCCTGTGGCGGCTAAAGGTGGTGATTGAAAGAGACGGATTCTACAGCGCACGCGTTGCCCTTAATATATGGCGCAGTAATGCAAAAGATGCAGGAACGTTCGATCAGGATAAGTATGATGAATTTAAAAAACAGATATATGAAAAATCAGTCAGCAGCAACCTGAAATGCATTGAAAAATGCATGGTGGACGAAAATTACACCGATGCCGAAAAATGCCTCTACTGGTGGAAAACACATGCTAAGGTGCTGGGCACATTTGATCCTGTTAAGCATGATGAATTGAAACAAATCATTGAAGCGGGTAAAGAGAAAAAAAAACAAAAAATTGAAACCAATCCCGAAAGAACGGAATAGCTGTTAGATCATGGCTCATAGCTGAAAGTTTTTTATTAAACCGCCTGAGATGGACTAAAACACTCAGAGAAGTTTCCTCATTTAAACCGGAACATATTTTTAAGCATCACTATAGGTGATGATTCACCACTCAAAGGCCTTCATTGAGCAATTTTACACATTAATTTTCTCGCTCTTTACTACATGGGCAATAAAAATGCCGGCGATAAAAGCTGCGACCAAATTTACAGTCAGGGTGATCCCCAGCATGACAAGGGCCACAAAGAGATCCTTTTTTTCCGACAGGTCCCGTATCATAAGGGCCAGTTGAGCACCTGCAAAAACCAGCAGAACACCCAGTATGGACATGGGAAGAAGATTGAGTATAACGATGGCGTTGTTTCCCAATAGAATTCCCAGCAAGACAAAAATACTTCCGATCATTATATTGGCGCCGGCCGTACGGGCGCCGAATCTATAATTGGCTGCCAGACCACCAGCACCGTGGCACATGGGAATTCCACCCCAGATAAAACTTATAACGTCGGCAATGCCCTGGCTGTTGGCTATGGAACGGTAGGTCGCCCGGTGAGCCCTCTGTCCGAAATACTCATGCATGAGATCTGTATTGGACAAAATAGCGTTTCCAATGGTCATGGGAAGCTGCGGCAGGACCAGAGCCGGGATTACCCACATAAGGTCGGTCCAGGCCGGCATGCCGTAGGGAAATGGCATGGGTACGTAAAAGCCAATTTTTAGCTTACTGAACTCAACCGGTTTACCGATTAATAGACCCAGCAAAATTCCTGCGGATATCACAATAACGGCTGCCGGAATCTTTCGGTTTTCTAAAAAAAGAAGAGTAATCGCCGTGCCGATAATGCCAAGAATAATCCCCGTACTGACCGGCCCTAAGAACTGGACGGCAAGATTTGGATCAGGCTGTATCATAAACCCAAGGCCCTTGGTCATCAGTATAATTCCCACACCCAACTGCACACCTCGAATGGTGCTTTTAGGAGTGTACTTGCCTATGATATGAATCAGTCCTGTTGTCCCCATGAAAAGCACGCATATTCCCATCCAGAGGCTGGCGGATATGATTTGAGCCGGAGTAAGGCCCACGGCAATGGCATAGGCCCCGATGACTTTCATGGGTTGGACCGGAACCGGCACTTTAAAATAGATACCGGCAATGACATAAAACAGACCGACGGTTACCATCACATTGGTCACATTCAGGCCGTTTAAAACAATCATGCCAATGGCAATGGGCAGCAAAGTTCCAAGATCTCCAAGGGATCCGGAAAATTCAAGGCGGTTAAATATAAAGGCCGGAAAGGGAGACTTCGGGTTTGTGTTTTCATTTATTAAATCAGACATATCGTGTCTCCTGAATTTATCGGGTTTCAGTAGTTGGCTTTTATGTTTAACGCTCAGTCAATTCTCGGCTCTATTTAAAGCTTAAAATGTTTTTTGAAAAGTGTCTTTCTGGTTTTAAAAAAATGATCAAAGATACTTGACACGTTAAACAAAATTAATATATTACCAAAAAAGAATATAGAGACTTTTGAAAATTAACATGTTGCACAAAATTCATCTAGAGGGTTGTCAATGAAGTCGTTTATCAAGGTCATGAAGGCGCTTTCCGATCCGAATCGGGTTAAAATGGTAAAGATGCTTCAGCATAAAACCATGTGTGTCTGTGAGCTGCAGGCTGCACTGGAAATATCCCAGCCTAACGCATCCAAACATCTGAAAATTTTAGAAGAAGCAGGCCTAGTCGATTATCGTAAAGACGGATTGTGGGTCAATTACCATCTGAGTGATGGAGTAAACAGCCCCTATGTAGCAAGTCTGCTGGGAAATCTCAAGCACTGGTTGGAGAATGATCCTGAAATTGCCAAATTAGTAGAGAAGATACATTTTTTAAACCGAGAAGAGCTGTGCAGGCAGTAAAAATTTCTATCCACTATATAACTGTATACTTATATAAAGATATATAAATCTGATTATTATATCATTAAAAGGCATATCAAATGAAAGAACGTACAAAATTAACATGGATTATTTTAATTTTTCTCGCCAGTTATTATATACCCTGGGGACACCCCATCATTCGCCAATCCGGAATTGAAGCCTTTATGATGCTTCAGGAATATGCACGCGAGCATGTGTTGACCTGCCTGATTCCGGCATTTTTTATTGCAGGCGCCATATCGGTATTCGTTTCCCAGGCTTCGGTGCTTAAATATTTTGGCTCTCAGGCAAAAAAAATTCTGTCTTATTCCGTTGCCTCGGTTTCAGGAACCGTTCTGGCGGTTTGTTCGTGTACGGTTTTGCCGCTGTTTGCCGGTATCTATTCCCGTGGGGCGGGTATTGGACCGGCCACCGCCTTTCTTTATTCCGGTCCGGCCATTAATGTACTGGCAATTACCCTTACGGCCAAAATACTGGGGTGGCAGCTCGGTCTGGCACGTGCCATTGGTGCAGTGGTTTTTGCCGTCATCACCGGTTTGCTCATGGCCTTGATTTTTCGTAAGGACGATACAGCCAGAACAAAGGGGCAAATTTACCTGCCGGACGAGGAAGGCAGCGGGCGGACTTTATTGCAGGACACATTATATGTTCTTGTGATGGTCCTGATCCTGATTTTTGCGGCCTTTGCCCGGCCTACCGAAGGATCCACAGGCCTGTGGCCGGCAATCTTTGCAGCCAAATGGTATATCACCATCGCTTTGTTGATTCTGCTGGGATTGATACTAAAATTCTGGTTTACCCGGGAGGAATGCAAAACATGGGTGGAGGCGACCTGGGGTTTTATGAAACAGATCTTTCCTCTTCTCGGAGGCGGAGTTCTTGTCGCCGGTTTTATGTTGGGCCGTCCGGGTCATCCCGCACTGATTCCCGAATACTTTATTCAAACACTGTTAGGAGGAAATTCCCTTTGGGCAAATTTATTTGCTTCGGTGGCCGGGGCTTTGATGTATTTTGCCACTCTTACCGAGGTCCCCATCCTGCAAGGACTTCTCGGTGCAGGCATGGGCCAGGGGCCCGCCCTGGCACTTTTGCTTGCCGGCCCGGCTCTGTCCCTTCCCAACATGTTGGTGATCGGCAGTGTCATGGGTATCAAAAAGACGGCGGTTTTTTGCTCCATTATCATCATTTTATCCACTATTGCGGGAATGCTTTACGGGGTGATTGCAGGATGATGGAGGTTTAACCCTAAAACGCA
>JAXHVO010000046.1 GCA_034189135.1 Thermodesulfobacteriota bacterium
AGAATAGTGCATTCATACGTGTAGCGAAGCCATAACCTGAGGAACCGTATGCGTTAATTGCGCTCGTACGGGTCTGTGGGGGCTCTGGGAGGGTAACCTCCCAGTTCTACCCGGAAACGTCGAATGTTGAATGGCATGGATTTATCTCGAATGCTCAGTACCGGGCAACGAATAACCAGCACCCAGCATCAAACAACGAGGATCAAGTGCCCAATATCCATTATAATATCTTGACAAAAAGAGCGCTGGATTATAGACACGAGCCATGAATTTTAAAGAAAAAGCGGTGTTGTTTATGGCAACAGGCTGCTTTATCGGAAAAATTCCTTTTGCTCCAGGCACATTCGGGTCTTTGGCTGGAATCCTGCTTTGCTTTATTTTGTCCAAGTTAAGCGAACCGGCCGCTGTGGTTTGCATGGTACTGTTTATTCTATTTTCCATATGGGTTGCCAATGATGCCGAGAAAATATTACAGAAAAAAGATCCCGGCAGTATAGTCATTGATGAAATTGCCGGTATGGCAGTGACGCTTATTGGACTCCCATTTAATGTATTTTACGTTGCAGCCGGTTTTGTTATCTTCAGGATTCTTGATATTTCAAAGCCCTTTCCCATAAGATACATGGAAAAGCGTATCTCAGGCGGAGCAGGTATCGTGTTGGATGATATTGCCGCAGGAATTGCGGCCAATATTATTTTAAGAGTGATCTTTTTTCTTGTTCCAATTTCTATTTTATAATTTCAACGTGGCATGAACGACTGCAATTGTCGATGTTTATTTAAAAATTGCGATTTTAGGATTTAAATATCTCAAAATGGCAGCTTATAAATTTGTAAATAAAAGGTTTATCATAACTTGGAAAAAAACGGTTTGTCTGTAAAGGATGTGGCTGAAAAAAGGACCAGCAATATCCGAGAAAATATCGAAGCCATCCTGGTGGCCGTTCTTCTTGCTTTATTTATACGCACTTTTGCCGTTCAGGCTTTTAAAATTCCTTCAGGCTCAATGAAGCAGACCCTATTGATCGGAGACCATATTTTAGTTAACAAGTTTATTTACGGAGTTAAGATTCCGTTTTCCAAAACGACGATTATTCCTGTTAAAAAACCAAAACAAGGGGATATCGTTGTATTTAAGTTTCCCCAGGATCCTGAAAAAGATTTCATTAAGCGCGTGGTCGGTGTTGGAGGGGACAAAGTGGAAATTCGCAATAAACAGGTTTTTGTAAATAATATAAAAGCAAATAGCGACTTTGCCCAGTTCACCGATTCTTTTATTGTGCCCGGATGTCCACCGGGAATCAGACAAGATGCCCCGTGTCGCAAAGACAATTTCGGTCCGATTAAAGTGCCTGAAAACAAATTATTTGTCATGGGGGATAACCGGGATGAAAGTTATGACAGCAGATTCTGGGGTTTTGTTGATTTAAAAGCGGTTAACGGAAAAGCATTTATTATTTATTGGTCCTGGGATAACGATAATTTTGGTATCAGATGGAAAAGGGTGGGAAGAGTGCTGAAGTGAGGGTGTATCATGCAATTTGAAAGAAAAAATATTCTTGATATGGCGTCCCTTTCTGTTGATGAAATCAACATGATTCTGGATACAGCCGACAGTATGAAGGAGATTTCTCAAAGGCCGGTTAAGAAAGTGCCTACCTTAAGGGGCAAAACCGTTGTCCTTTTTTTCTATGAACCCAGCACGCGAACCCGTACTTCATTTGATATAGCAGCCAAAAGACTGAGCGCCGACAGCCTTTCCATATCTGCAAGCTCCAGCAGCATGGTGAAAGGAGAAACCCTGATCGATACCGCCAGAAACCTGGAGGCGATGAATCCTGATGTAATCGTAATCCGGCATTCATCCGCAGGTGCTCCTCACATGCTGGCCCGTATGGTGAGCCCCGCCATTATTAATGCCGGCGACGGCATGCATGCCCATCCGACCCAGTCACTTCTGGATCTGATGACCGTAAGGGAAAATAAGGGAGAAATCAAAGGGCTGCGTATTGCCATCATAGGGGACATATCCCACAGCAGGGTTGCCCGTTCGAATTGCATCGGTTTTACCAAAATGGGAGCCGAGGTTATTCTTGCCGGACCTCAAACCATGATTCCCAAAGGTATTGAGACCCTTGGAGTCTCTTTTACCCCTAATATTAAAGATGCCATCAACGATTCAGATGTAATTATGATGCTCAGGATACAAAAAGAGAGACAAAAGAGCTTCTTATTTCCTTCAGAACGTGAGTATGCAAGGGTATACGGGTTAACCAGGAAAAGACTGGAAAATGCAAAAGATGACATTTTGATTATGCATCCCGGTCCCATCAATCGAGGCGTTGAAATAGCACCGGATGTGGCTGACGGCTCATATTCCATTATTCTGGATCAGGTGACCAACGGTGTTGCGGTTCGCATGGCCCTTTTATATCTGGTAGCAGGAGGTACGCGAAATGCAGATACTGATTAAAGGTGGAAGAGTGATTGATCCCGGGAACTTTAATGGTATAGCTGATGTATTGATTGAAAATGGTAAGATTGTTGAAATACAAGAAGGGACGAGCACTAAAGCAGAAGGCAGAACCATTGATGCCACCGGTAAGATCGTGACTCCGGGTCTTATCGACATGCATGTCCATCTGAGGGAACCCGGGCATGAGTATAAAGAAACCATACAAAGCGGTTGCCTGGCTGCAGCCGCAGGAGGCTTTACGGCGATTTGCTGCATGCCGAACACAAATCCGGTGAATGACAACAGCCAGGTCACCAGGTTCATTCTTCAAAGGGCGATGGTGGCCGATACGGTTCGGGTTTATCCTGTGGCTGCAATAAGTAAAGGGCTGGCAGGAACCCAATTGTGCGAATACGGAGATTTAAAAGATGCGGGCGCTGTTGCCGTTTCAGATGACGGCCGTCCGGTTACCGACAGCCAGTTGATGCGAAAGGCAATGGAATACGCAAAGGGATTCGGACTGCCTGTCATATCCCACTGTGAAGATTTGAATCTGCTGGCCGGTGGAGTGGTTAACGAAGGAGCATTCGCAACCAGGATGGGCCTGCCCGGAATACCGAACGCATGTGAAAGCGTGATGGTCATGCGGGATATCGCACTTTCCGAGTTAACCGACAGCCCTGTCCACATTGCCCATGTCAGCACATTGGAATCGGTCCGGGCCATAAGGAACGCGAAGAAACGGGGCGTGCCGGTAACGGCGGAAACCGCTCCCCATTATTTTACCCTTACGGAAGATGATGTGGGCCAGTATGACACCAATGCCAAGATGAACCCGCCGCTTCGTTCAAAAAAAGACCGGGAAGCAATTCGAGAGGGACTTGCAGACGGCACGATTGACGTGATTGCCACCGACCATGCCCCCCATTCTTCCATTGAAAAGGAAGTTGAGTTTGATCAGGCGGAAAACGGCATCATCGGACTGGAAACTTCAGTTTCCCTGAGCCTGAAACTGGTTGAAGACGGCGTGCTTAAAATAGAGCAACTGGTTGAGAAAATGTCCACCCATCCTGCACGAATCGTGAACCTGGAAAATGGCATCCGGGAAGGCAATTCTGCGGACATTACCATCATTGATCCGGATCGATTGTATACCATCGATGCAGAAAGCTTTCATTCCCTTAGCCGTAACACACCTTTTAGCGGGAGGGAAGTCAAAGGAAAAGCGGTACTTACCATGGTGGGCGGAAAGGTTGTGTTTGAAGAGCCAAACAACATGATCCATTGATGGATGATAAACGCTCAATGAACGATAACAAAAAAAGCCATATTTTGGTGGTAGATGATGAACTCAGCATGCGCGAATTGCTCGAATTCATGCTGACCAAAGAGGGATATTCGGTTTCATGCGCTGAAAGCGGCCTCAGGGCAATCGACATGCTGGAAAAGGAACGGTATGACCTGATGCTTTGCGATATCAGGCTGGGAGATATCACCGGTCTGGATGTATTAAGAGCCTCAAAAAAGAAAAATCCCGCTACTATTGTAATCATGATTTCAGCTTATACCACGGCGGAGACGGCCGTGGAAGCAATGAATGAAGGTGCGTACGATTATGTTCCCAAGCCTTTTGATAATGAAGAACTAAAACAGACCATCGCCAATGCCCTTGACCTGAAAACCCTGGAACATGAAAAAAAGATTCTTGACGATGAGCTCAAGGAAAATCTGCATTTCGGAAAGATTGTCGGCAACAGCCCTGGCATGCTGCACATTTACAAAATGATACGGCAGGTGGCAAAAACAAAAACCAATATTTTGATTACCGGTGAAAGTGGAACCGGCAAAGAGCTGATCGCAAACGCGATACACCAGGAAAGTGACCGCAGTGAAATGCCCTTTGTAGTGATCACCTGCGGTGGTATACCGGAAAATTTAATAGAAAGTGAGCTTTTCGGCCACAAAAAAGGCGCTTTTACCGGGGCAACCACTGATAAAAAAGGCCTTTTCGAAATAGCAGACAAAGGGACCATTTTTCTCGATGAGATCGGAGAAATCAGCCTTTCATTGCAGGTAAAGCTGCTCAGGGTGGTACAGGAAAAAGTGTTCAAGGCAGTGGGGAGCAATGATAATATTTCAGTGGACGTAAGAATTATATCGGCAACCAACAAAGAACTGGAGAATGAGGTCATCGCCGGAAGTTTCCGGGAAGATCTTTTCTACCGTCTGAACGTGATAGAGATTAAGGTGCCTCCGCTTCGGGAAAGAAAGAGCGATCTTAAAGCACTTGCCCAGCATTTTCTGGATAAATATTCCCGTGAAATGGGAAAAGAAGTCACCAAAGTGTCATCCTATGCCATAGAGCTTTTAAAAAAATACGACTTTCCGGGAAATATCAGGGAGCTTGAAAACTTACTGGAGCGAAGTGTTGCTCTTACCAGCACCAATATTCTGTTGCCCGACAGCCTGACACTTTCCATCCATAAACGCAGGTGGATTGAGGGAATTGAAAACAGGCGGTTTGATCTGGATGAGGTGGAAAACGGCGTTTCTCTCGATACCGTTATCGAAGAGATTGAAAGGGCATATATACAAAAGGCTTTGAAGTGTAAAAACGGCGACAAGAAAAAGGCGGCCGATCTGCTCGATATAAGCACGAGGTCTATGCGGTATCGCCTGGAAAAACTGGGGATAGAAAAGTAAGTCGGTTATTTTTAAAATTTGCCTAGACCTGGGTTGCAATTGTTTTTCCTTTCATAAAAGGATTACCCGTCTATAGAGGGCTTGCCTCATTATTTCTAACTACCCTGCTAAAATTTATTAATACCAGGCGCGAAGTATACCATGTATTTATATGGTGTTGGGGTGAATAGGGCGAATTAACTCGGGTGACTAAATTATTTAACCGGGAATTGAACGGTGACAAATTTTGTCAAAAGAATGACAAATTTTGTAAGATAAATTGCAATTTACCGATGAGAAGATGCAAACTTTTTTATTAAATATAAGTTAATGGTGTAATATCATCGGGTTGAAAATCAGTAATCTCTGATAAAAATATGGCATATTCCTTGCATTCATTAGATACCAAACAAAAATAAAATTTGGACCGGTGATTAACTCAGATTTAAAAAGGGGGGATGAAAAAAACATAAAAGCATAAAAGGAGAATGCACTTTAAACCGACTTTAAAAAAATCGTAAAATATAAGACGAAAACATACATCAATTTTAATATCAAGGAGGATTTAAATGTTAAAAAAACTAAGAGGAAACAATTCAAAAGGTTTTACTTTAATCGAGCTGATGATCGTTATCGCTATCATCGGTATTCTGGCAGCCATTGCCATACCCAACTTTATTTCTTATCGTAACAAGAGCTTTTGCTCCCGGGCGGAATCTGATGCCAATAACATTGCCGCAGATGTCGCTGACTACTTTGCTATCCCGACCCACATAGCAATTGCTACTGCCGACATTACCTTCAATCCGAATGCGAATACCTTCACTGTTTCAGCAACTAATCCCAATGTTGCCATTACAATTACGGTGACCGATGTGTCGAGTAGGTGCCCGACAGATTACACAACAGCCAACCCCGTTAATGCCCAGGGTGATGGTTGGCCCGCTGCAGGTGTCTATCAGAAAGTAGTTGCTCAATAATAGGGGTACAAGGTGGTTTAGGCTGTTGACTTCGAAGCGGAGAGAGCCAGGCTCTCTCCGCTTTATTTGCTTTTTCCCAAGCATTTATTTTTTATTTTAAGGCTTAGTACGAACAAATATTAGAATATTTGTCGTATCCATTATAGAATCAATCCATCTCAAAAATAGAATTTAGCATAAAAGACGGATTTAAGCAGGGCGAACTGAGAATCACTATCCCCAACTCATTTATTATCGCAACAAGAGCCTATGTTTCCCTGCCTAAGCCGAAACTGAAAATTATGCCCGATGCAATGCGGACTGTTTTTTCATTCCACCTTACATAAGAGCGCTTCAGTCTCCCCGCTTACTAACGACAACGGATATGCATTTTCAGGCAGTGGTATATTGAAAAACAACGAGGAAATTATCGAACAGTTATTCCTGCAAAAGGTTTGATAAATATATTTGATCATTAGTGTCCGGTTAAAATTTTATAAAAGCTTCTAACTAATTAATATAATACGATTTAGTGACGATATCAAGAGGGATCGATTTGAAATCAGCTTATTAGGCCTGATATTCCTTTCGT
>JAXHVO010000047.1 GCA_034189135.1 Thermodesulfobacteriota bacterium
AGGAATATCAGGCCTAATAAGCTGATTTCAAATCGATCCCTCTTGATATCGTCACTAAATCGTATTATATTAATTAGTTAGAAGCTTTTATAAAATTTTAACCGGACACTAATGAAAAAAGATATAATTTTAAATTCTAAATTTCAACAGGAAAAAAAGACTTATTAGGCGAATTGACAACTGATGCTAATTTTTGTATCTAAATTAAAAAATGGAAACCGCTTTTCTAACAGGAGGTAAATATGTCAGGTATTAATAAGGCCATTTTAATCGGCAGGCTGGGACAAGACCCTGAGGTTCGTTATACTCCGGACGGCACGGCTGTGGCAAACTTTTCCATTGCAACATCTGAAGAATGGAAAGACAAAAACTCCGGGGAAAAAAGAGAACGTACGGAATGGCATCGTATTGTTGCCTGGCGGCGGCTGGGAGAAATATGCGGTGAATACCTTTCCAAAGGAAGGCAGGTTTATATTGAAGGCCGTATTCAGACCCGAAGCTGGGAAGACAAGGACGGAAATAAACGTTTCACCACAGAAATTGTGGCATCGGATGTGCAGTTTTTAGGAGGAAGAGATTCCGCTGCTGCAACCGGTCCTACTTCAGGTTCTCCGGATAGCGGAGGTCCACCACTCTCGACTCAGGGACCCCAGGATGATGATATTCCGTTTTAGGTGTTTATCAGAGAAAAAAATCACTAAGACACGAAAGGTGGAAAGCATAACATAGAACTATGTTTTTCGTGTCTTGGTGCTTTGGTGGGGAAAAATAAAACCTGCTTTAATCACTTGGGTGTTTAGGTATTTTTCGATTTTTTATCGTTTTCAATCTTTTCAGGTTCTTTTTTTTCTTCATCTGTTGACGCTCCCCTGAAATTTCTTATGGCCTTACCCATGCCGGCACCTATTTCAGGGAGTTTACCTGCTCCAAAAATAATGAGGATAATAACAAGTATTATTATAAGCTCAGGCATTCCTATTCCAAACATTTAGCTCCTCCTATTCATCAGGCCTGGTTTGTTTAAGTTCCTGCAGAAGCTGCAAAAACTCTTTTGATTTTAAATAACGATCGATGGCACCCTGATAATCGATCCATTTTTTCCAAAGATCGAGCCATGACTCATTGTGCCAGTAGGTGTCAGGGTCTCCTTGCCCTCTATGCTTATTTACATAATCAATATACTCTTCAGAGCAACTGTGGCATAAACGATATGGCACTTTTAAGTTTTTTTTAGTCTTTTCTCGATTCTGGTAATTGGGGCTGATCTGTATGCCGCATTTTTCACACTTGAAAGCACATTGCGTGCACTGCAGAACCTTTTGAACAGCCAGGACCTTTCGCCTTCTTATTAACTCAGTCTTTTTATTTTTGGCAAGCTCTAACTTGTCATCAAGCGATATTACATCAGCCATTTTTTCACCTCCTGACTCTGGGTAGAGGGTTTTTTTGCACGGCTGTTTTCTTTTTTACATCAGCATACATCAGGTCTCTGGACTGAATGAAACCTTTGAAAAATGGTAATTTTTGTTTGAGTTCAAGGAAGGCGAAAATTTCAACCACAGGAATATATTGAATATTTCGAGGATTGAAATTTGAGCCTGACACAGAAATCTGGCAGATAAGCGCAGACTTCTAAAAGTACTGTTTTGCAAAGGTTTCTGAGTGAAATGCTTGAATATAAAATATAACACCGGTATGCCACGGTGTCAATCTTTTAGACTCTTAGCCATTCAGGTAAAAAAGAAGGGCAGTCGCATTTTTTGAAAAATGCCATCTTTGGAACCGGTCAAGCTATAGAAACCCTCAAGCTCCTCCTTGTAAACTGATTTATTCCGATTGTATTTTTCTAAATGCGTTTACCCTTTGTAGAAGTGTAGGGGGTGATAAATCTAAGAATTCTATCGGACCGGGTCCATCCCCCATGTGGTCAATCCCCAGGTGTTGCACCAACCCTGAAAAAGGTTGAGTCTGACTATAGAGCATAATAACGAAGTTAAGGTACATGTTTGAAAATTGAGGTTTGGTGATTGTCTTGGTACCAATTCTAAACCTTTGACTTATGATAGAAAAAATTCGTAACTAGATTGCCAGTAGCATCCCATCAATAAAAAGAAGGGTTGCGGGGCATTTCTTGACATATCAAAATATCAAGGTTCCGCACCTAAGAATTATAAAGCTTCTCAACCCCAGATCAGCGTGGGTGCTTTAATATGAGATAAATACTTCGCGTTTAATATTTCTGTCCCTTAGCTTTTTACGTTCTTCATCCGACAGAATTATACCTCCGGGATGGTGAGCTCCAAATCCCAATATATAAATTGAACCGATATTATGCCCGTCACCTTTTAATCCCGAAAAAATAATGGAGGATATAAAACCGTACGCCAACCCTAATATAAATAAAAACAACACATTGAAAATTATAGGAATAATATTAGATGAGATGCTGAAATAAAACAGAAATGGGGCCATAAGCAGTCCTGGGATACCTCCCATCCAGGGTTTTTTTACACCGATAATGGCTCCAAGGAAACTAACAATGAAAATCATAGTAAATAAGCTCATAATATTTCTCCTTTCTGCTTGACGCGGAGAACAGATGACCAGTGGCGATGGCGATGCCTCCCTTGTTAAATGGTGAATCCATGCATGATCAACGACACGGCGATAGTCCACATGGTTGCGCAAACCAGGCTATCAAGAATCCGCCAGGATATTTGTTTCTTAAACAGGGGAGCAAGCATTTGCCCCCCAAGGCTCAGGCTGATAAACCATAGAGTGGAGGCGGAAACGGCCCCAATCCAGAAAAATAGCCGGCTTTCCCCGTGAAACTGGCTGCTCACGCCGCCCAGGAGAATAACAGTATCTAAATAAAAATGCGGGTTGAGCAGGGTGACGGCCAGGGTAGTGATAATGGCGGCTCTCAATGACCGCACCGCCCCATGTAACCCATTGCGAAAGAGTGGGGTGGTTGGATACAGCCCCCCCGAAACCGGCGACTCCGGCGGAGATAAAAACGGCATCGCAAATAATACAAATCAATGCGATGATCAAATGGTGGTTTCTCCTAACCCCCTGAGACAGAACAAAGGCGTTCTGGGCCCCGATGGCCACAATCAACCCACCCCCGGTGCCGAACCCCTGTATAAATGGTGCAATCATTGTTTTCACCTTCATGAGTATTGTTATGTACGGGAGAAATATAGGACATGAAGACTTAATAGTAAAATTAATTGTTTTAATGATTCATTAGCTGTGCTAATATATATTTTATGCTCGATTATAAACTCATTGAAGCTTTGGCAATGGTTTCCCGGGAAGGTGGTTTCGACAAGGCTGCCAGGGCATTGTACATCACACAATCTGGGGTTTCTCAGCGGGTAAAATTGCTGGAAGAACTCACGGGGCAGGTATTGATAGCTCGTACCACACCGCCCCAGGCGACATCGGCCGGTCGAAAACTTCTAAAGCACTATCTCAAGGTCAAGCGGCTTGAGGACGATCTGATAGGAGAGATGGACGAGCTTGGCAACAAAGGATTTACATCCTTAGCGGTGGGCATCAACGCCGACAGTCTTGCTTTTTGGCTTTTGGAGGCCATCCACCCCTTTTTACTTGAGGAAAGGGTACTACTTGACATCCGGGTAAACGATCAAGAACAGACCCATCGGCTGCTGAAAGATGGTGAGGTCATGGGATGCATCAGCACCCAAGAGCAGCCCATGCAAGGGTGCCGAATTGAATATATTGGGCGTATGGATTACCACATGATGGCCGCGCCGGAATTTGCGGCCCAATGGTTTCCTAATGGACTCGCTGCCGAGGATGTACGCCGTGCCCCGGCCCTTATCTTTGATCGACAGGATGAGTTGCATCACAAACTTCTCAGCCAAGCCCTTGAGGAAGTGCCTGCCTCTATCCCGACCCACTATGTGCCATCCGTTGAGAAATTCGCAGATTTCATCGCCTTGGGGCTTGCCTATGGCATGCTACCGGATCAGCAATGCACGCCTTTGATGCGCACCGGTAAAATTGTTGATCTATCGCCTGACTTCCATGTACCGGTAAAGCTCTATTGGCATTGCTGGAATATAAAATCAGATTTATTAGAGAAGCTAACCCGGAATCTAATTCGCAAAGCAAAAATACTGCTGAAAGAATAGAAAGCTACACAGAATCGTGTAAAACCATTACCACTTCGGTTCGGGTAAAACTTAGCAATACCAAAAAGTATAGGGTTGCGCGACTTCCTTGATATATTGATAAGTCGATTTATTCCTGTTAGAGAATTCAGCAGGGACAAGGGACATATGCAACAAAATAAACAACTATCATATACACAAGGAAACAGCTGGTTTAGCGTTACTGTGTTTTCTTTTTTAACGACAGCAAGCCAGTCTGCAACCCGCGGTGAAAAAATTACAAAAGAATACAAATTTAAACTATTGAAAGATAGGTAATCAACATATCAAGGATGTCCCGCAACCCAACCTTTTTCAAAGGAGTTTTGAATAATGTAACCCTTTTTACATATTCCGATGAAAAATCTGCAAATTTCTTATGAGCAGCAATAATACAATATCTTGCTTTAGGCCTCATTTTCAGCTATAATTATTACCTTCTATTTCACATCATCTTAAGTTTTATACCTAGTTAGTGCCTGAACGAAAAGTCATGGTTTTACGAGCCAGCCGGTTGGTTATGTTCGTTCATTAAATTACTACCGTTCAAAATGATGGCAGCCAGTAGTAAATCAAATCTTGGCTACCTT
>JAXHVO010000048.1 GCA_034189135.1 Thermodesulfobacteriota bacterium
ACGAAAGGAATATCAGGCCTAATAAGCTGATTTCAAATCGATCCCTCTTGATATCGTCACTAAATCGTATTATATTAATTAGTTAGAAGCTTTTATAAAATTTTAACCGGACACTAATGATGACGGATTTATCCATGTTTACAGTGAAAAAGGTGAAGGGGCTACTTTTAACTTCTACCTGCCGGTATCAGAAAAAAAGATCATCAAAGAAAAGAAATTATCTAAAGTTGTATTGAAAGGTTCCGGGACCGTTCTATTGGTGGATGATGAGGATATGATTATTGACATCGGTGAACAGATGCTGAAGAAGATGGGTTATGCGGTATTCCTGGCAAAAAGTGGAAAAGAGGCACTTAAGATCTATGAAAAGAATAAAGACAAAATTGATATCGTCATATTGGACATGATCATGCCGAATATGAGTGGTGGGGATACATTTGACCGGCTAAAACAAATAAACCCTGCGATAAAGGTTCTTCTTTCCAGCGGTTACAGTATCAGCGGACAGGCAACCGAGATACTGGAGCGTGGGTGCAATGGTTTTATCCAGAAGCCATTCGATATAAAACAGCTGTCAATGAAGTTAAGCGAGATTTTGGATGAGAGTTGAGCCCTGCAATATGCAATCCAAGTCACCCATAAAATGATTTATGCTGCCGCATCCTAATATACAGGCTTACTATCTATACTTGCTGCCTGAACACATCAGGATAGAAATGTCTCTGAACTGTTGAATTTTATGGCAATTACTATAATTATCGTTAATTAAAGCAAATCAAAAACTACTATGCTGGTAGATTTAAAGCCTCTGTAGGTTATTTATGTCTGTTCCCATTTTACTCTTGCGGTTTACTAAAATTTAAAAGCGCTCAATTAAATTATTTTTTGAATCGGTCAGCATTGAGCCGAATTCCTGAAAATTTCGATGCAGCTCAAAACAGCTGCCCAGATCATGGGGAATATGACCAACGCGTGCCTCCCGAACATATCTTTCCAGATACGGTTTATAATCAGGATGAGCGCATTTTTCGATGATCAGTTTTGCGCGTTCCACGGGCCCCAGGCCACGCAGATCCGCCAATCCCTGCTCCGTGGCGACAACCTGGACAGAATGTTCGGTATGATCGATGTGGGTACACATGGGAACGACTGTCGATAGTTTACCGCCTTTTACCACCGACGGCGCGGTAAAGATGGAAAGATAACAGTTGCGGGCAAAATCCCCGCTGCCGCCAATGCCGTTCATAATATCGGTACCGAACAGATGCGATGAATTTACGTTCCCGTAAATATCAAATTCAAGGGCGGTATTGATTGAAATCACCCCCAGCCTCCGGATAATGCCCGGATGGTTGGAAATCTCCTGAGGTCGAAGTACGATACGTGAACCAAAATAATCCATATTATCGACAATCTGTTGCAGTTTATCCGATGTGATGGTCAGGCTGGTGGCACTGGCACCAAGGAGCTTCCCAGCGGCCATGATGTCCACCAGGGAATCCTGAAAGACTTCCGAGTACATCATAAACGGCGGTACATCCGGATCAGCCCCCAGAGCGGACATAATGCCGTTGGCTATGTTTCCTACCCCGGCCTGCAAGGGAAGGAAGGTTTGCGGAATACGTCCGGCCTTCATTTCATCCAACAGAAAACGGGTCACATGTCCAGCGATTTTAAGGCCGGTTTCATCCGGCTGAGTAAATGCACTCAAGCGATCCGGCTCGTCATTTTCTACAATACCGATTACTTTTCTCGGGTCCACCTGGGCATAGGGCCACCCGATTCGGGTCATGGGTTCATAAATGTGAATGGGATATCGGTGCGGCGGCGGAGGCATCACGATAATGTCGGCCATTTCTCTCAATCGAGGTGACTGATGCTTGTTAATTTCAATGATCACCTTTTCCGCATATTTTAAATAAGTCGGTGAAGCGCCAATCGATGTGGTTAGGTACACTCGTCCGTCGGGAGTGATTTCAGTGGCTTCCACCACCGCGGTGTTGATTTTCCATAAAAAACCTTCGGCAACGGCCTGCGGCAGGTGCGACAGGTGCATGTCTACATATTCTACCTCCTGCCGGTTGATCTGTTTCCTTAATGCACCACCGGTGTGATAGGGTCCTCGCCAGGCAATGGCGTTGGCCTTTGCCAGCTCTTCATCAATACTGTATCCACTGGATGCTCCGGTGAGCACCCGCACCTTGAAGTTTTTCCCTTTTGCATGTTCTTCAAGAGCACGTCTGGCCAGGGCTAACGGGACGGCTTTTGCCGCCCCAGCAGGAGTAAACCCGCTGAACGATACCGTATCGCCGTTTTGTATTTGGGCGACGGCTTCCTCAGTCGTTAAAATTGGATAATGTTTACCAATGGACAAAATATTTCCTCCCATTATATCTGAACTGATCTGAAATTACGTTTGTTAACCTTGAGTCATTTATGACTGTTTTTGGTGAATGTATATTTGCATACTCTATGCCAAATATAGAAGTGCCGGAAAGTGGAGATAACCCTTTTAAATAATAACTTTTTTTCTAAAGGTAGATTTTTTTCAGGAATGAATTATAAAAGAGTTCGTCAGAATTTTTTACAGGCTGTAAAGCAAATAAGCCGATAAAAAACCATACCATTTTAGGTTTGATTTAATTGATTCGATTTCTATGCAGCAATTTTAAAAAAACCGGATTGAGACTCCATTGATCGTCACGGATGCCTTAACATGTTTTTATCTCCCAGGTTAAGTTCAGAACTTTATAAAGTACTTCCCGCATCCCCGCCTGTTTGCTGCACACAGGCGGGGAGTGAGCAGTCGAAACCCCGGAGGTATGACCCGTCCGCAATTCTAAGGTGAGGCAGGCAGACTTCCTTGGCCTAAAACCTATATCTTCTCCGATATGTTACGATCTTTTTTATTACCACTTACCAGTTGAACCAAATCATCCACCACGGATTTCATACGGCCTGACTGGTCACGCATCTGTCCTGCCACGGAAGCCGACTCCTCCGCACTTGACGCAGTGTGATTGGTAACATTGTCCATTTCTGAAACCGCTGTATTTATCTGCTCGATCCCTAATGACTGCTCACGGGAAGCCTCTGCAATTTCTCCGATCAGGTCCTTCACCTTTGCCGCACTTTCTGCAACCTTGACAAAGGCCTCGTTCGTTCCTGATACGATCTGTGTGCCGTCTCCAATTTTCTTGACCGTATTTTCTATCAGACCGGCGGTATTCTGGGCGGCTTCTGCCGCACGCATGGCCAGGTTTCTCACCTCATCTGCAACCACGGCAAAACCCGCTCCGACTTCGCCGGCCCGGGCAGCTTCCACTGCTGCATTCAGGGCCAGCAGATTGGTCTGAAATGCAATCTCGTCAATGGTCTTTACGATTTTCTGGGTTTCCTTACTGGCACCGGTGATCTCAGACATGGATTCGGTAAGCTGCGTCATGGAGTTATTGGCGTCCTTGACGATCTCATGGGTTTGCTTGACAAGGTGATCAGCCTGGGATGCATTTTCCGCGTTCTGTTTGGTCATCGTGGCCATCTCTTCAAGCGAAGCGGATGTTTCTTCAAGAGACGCCGCCTGCTGTGAGGTAAATTCCACCAGTACCTGACTGGATTCTGCCACCTGCCTTGAGGTTTTTCCGGTGTTGCTTACGCCATTTTTAAGACTGTCGGTGATTCTTATCACCGGCTTTTCTATAATCTGCCACACCATAAAATAAAGGCCTGCAGAAAATACGCCCATAAAAGCCAGACCCAGAACCACCAGAAACTTCAGAAAGAACCTGGACGAAGCATGAATCTCTTCCAGATCTTGAGTAAACACCAAATACCACTCATGGAGAATATTGGCCTTTTTGATATCCACCTTGTGCCCGCAATAAAATTTTTCCCGGGCTTCAAATGATTCGTTAAATTTTATGAACTCGCTGTCTTGGGAAAACAGCTTGGAGGTAATCGGCTGTATTGTTTCCACCACGTCCTTCTTGAGAATCATATCCTTGTTCGGATGTGCAATCAGCATCCCGCGATCATCCACAAAAAACAGGTACCCTGTCTCACCGACTTTGATCTTGTCGATGAAAATCTCCGTAAAATAGCTCATCTGAGGAGCCACCACAGCCACACCGATGAGCTTTCCGCTTTTGGCTCTTACCGGCGCTGAAATGACGAAGATCGGGTTTCCGCGAAGTATACTCGGGTATACCTGGCTGATAAAGAATTTTTTCCCTTCATATACGGCCTTTATATAGCTGAAATGGGGTCCGCATTTTCCTATGGTCTTTCCACCCACGGTATCGGTTAAAAAAGTGCCGTCCTTAATGGTCTTTTTCTTGCCATTGACTTTGACCTCAAAACTTCTTCCGCCCGTCATCTTCACGGCAAGAGGAAGGTTTTCGTAATAGGGAAAACGGTTGTGGATGGACTGGAGATATTCATTGGCCTGGTGAACCACCTTGGGATCTTTCGGATTTGTCAGTGCCTCTATCACCCGAGGGTCTCCGGCAATCATCTGGGCCATACGAACCTGATCGTCAATCCAGTTTACCAGGGCAATGGAGGTTTCTTCCACTGTCTTTTGAGCGGTGACTTCTATGGCCTTCTCCTGGGCCTCAGACTGGATAATGTAAATAACCACAAATAGTATGGCAAAAAATACCGCCATGATTGGCAGACTCCAGGACAAAAATCGGACCAAAGCTTTCTTCTTGTTTTTTGTTTCATTATTATCTCCTTCGGTTTTTTAAATGAGTGAGTTTAGAAATAATCCGGCTGATTGTCAGCTCTTATTAAAGGGATTTTATGGTATCCAGAAATCTATTCGGTTGAATTTGGTAAAAACTTTAGTTTTTTTTGCACAGAATTGATATAGTGGTTGTCAAAAAATGTTTCGTTATCGAAAGGTTTTTTTCTACAACCACCTATACCGCAATTCCATATTTCGGAATATATTGATGGCAAACAGTATAATCGGAAGGTAGTGCCGGAAAGCATTTCCACCATAGACGTTTTTCTGCTACATTGACGACAGCGCCATTGAGAAGTTGGTTTTTCGAAGATCACCCCTTGTTCTTTTCAGTCGTATCAGAAGAAAAAAAGCATGGTTTTTTACATTGCATTTGAATATACTTTTTTAAAGGTCAATAAACTGTCATATATTACATTATGAATTACCACCACTTCAGTCCAAAACGCGATACGGAATATCTAACGGTCAGGGGAAGGTCCCTGGAAGTTGCCTGGCACGGCCCCGGTCCGGATGAAGCCCCCACACTGATTTTTCTGCATGAAGGTTTAGGCTGCGTGGATATGTGGCGGGACTTTCCGGAGAAACTGGCCGATATCACCGGGTGCGGATCGCTTGTTTACAGCAGGCTTGGGTATGGGCGATCCGAGCCATGTGATCTGCCGAGGCCTGTTCGCTATATGCATGATGAAGGTCTTGAGGTTCTGCCGGAACTGATCAAAGCCGCGGGTATACGCAAATGCATTTTAATCGGGCAGTCTGATGGCGGATCGATCGCCCTGATTTATGCCGGAGGAACACCTGCAGCACCTTTGCAGGGTCTGATTACCGAAGCGGCACATGTCTATTGCGAAAACATCAACATCCAGTCTATCAGGAAGGCAAAAGAGGAATATCTGAAAAACAATTTGTTTGAAAAGCTTAAAAAATATCATGGTGTCAATACCGACTGTGCTTTCCGGGGATGGAACGATGTCTGGCTTCATCCCGACTTTCTTTTCTGGAATATTGAAGAGTACCTTCCCGGAATCAATGTGCCCATACTGATCATCCAGGGGGAGAACGATAATTACGGCACAATCGCTCAGGTTGAAACGATTGATAAAAAGACGGGTGGTAGCTCCGAGAAGTTGATACTGGACGAGTGCGGGCATTCTCCCCATAAAGAATGTGAAGATGTCGTATTAGAAGCCATGAAACGATTTATTGAAAAAATTCTTAAACCCTGACATCATCCAGCGTTTCAAAAAGCAGCAATCAGGAGAGTTTTCATCGTTTAAAACGGAATATATTCATTGGGACCAAACAATCGTTTTTCCATCTTGGTTCGGTTCGACCGGGGAATTGCCTATTGGTCCGTTACCAGACTTAACAAATGAGATCGGAATCCTACACGCCCCCTATCTTCTCAGTTAAATCCATGCTGGCAGAAACGATCAACACTGCCGTGGGATTCTGTCCCTTGGGGCTGGCTCAAATCTAATTGAAGTCTGCCTCAGGCAGACCGTACGTTCATTTCTAGACAAGATGGTTTTGTCTGGTAACGGGCCAATAGGCGATTCCCCGGTCGAACCTTAGGTTTCATGCTTCGTTGTGTCCAGTCGGGCAGGAAAATGTATGAAAATGACTATAATACCAATTTTTGTTCTGGTCTGTCCAGGTAAACCTAGGATGTGATTCGACGAAGAACCTGTGGGAGGAGTCCTACGGGTGAGATGGTTAATACTGCGAAATGTATTGAATATTATGGACGATTCATCCCCCTTTTGTGGGCGGAGTGAATCGTCCATTATCTCAAGCCGTGCGAACCTCTTCTTCAAGCTTTCTGATATTGACTGTACTGACCTTGAACTCGGGGATTTTTGCCAGAGGATCGAAAGCCTCGGCATTGGTCAGGACATTGGTCGGGTTTTCACCGAAGTGAATCGGCAGAAACAGATTACCGGGCTTGACGTTTTCACTGATCCTGGCGGGGGCTTCCATTTCACCCCTTCTGGATGAAAGTATGACCATATCCCCTTCCTGAATGTCAAGGGTTTTCGCATCTTCCGGGTTGATCTCCAGGTAACCGGTGCGCTGTTCGATATCTAGCTTAGGTGAGATCCGGGTCATGGTGCCCGTATGGAAGTGGGCAAACATGCGGCCGGTGGTAAGGAAAAATGGGTAGTTTTTATCCGGCATTTCAGCAGGGTGATGATATTCGATGGCATGAAATTTTCCCAAGCCCCTCTTGAAAGCATCCCGGTGAAGATAGGGGGTTCCGGGATGATTCAAGTCCGGGCAGGGCCACTGGAGACCGTCGATGCCCAGTCGTTCATAGGTCATGCCTCCGTAACTGGCTTCGGTCAGAGAGGTCATTTCATTAAAAATGGCTTCAGGGCTTTCGTATTTCATTTCATAGCCCATGGCTGTGGACAGCCTGCAAATGATTTCCCAATCCGCCAGGCTGTCTCCGATCGGTTCAATGGCCTTATGTATGCGCATGCATCGCCGTTCCGAGTTGGTAAAGGTTCCGTCTTTCTCCGCCAGTGACGCGGCGGAAAACACCACATCGGCCACCTGAGCGGTTTCAGAGAGGAAGAGATCCTGCACCGCCAGAAAATCGAGCTCTTTCAAGGCGTGATGCAGGTGATTCCAATCCGGGTCACTCAGCTTTGGGTTCTCTCCGATGACCACAAGCCCTTTTAAACGACCCTCCAGCATGGCCGGGACCATATCGGTAATGGTGAGGCCCGGCCGCTGGGGGAGAGGCACGCCCCAGGCCTGGGAAAATTTATTGATAACCTCCGGATCGGACACCGGTTGGTAACCGGTCAGTACATTCGGCAGTCCTCCCATGTCGCAGGCACCCTGCACATTGTTTTGCCCCCGGAGCGGGTTGACACCGGCAGCGGCAATACCCACATTACCGGTGAGCATGGCCAGGTTACAGCAGGACTTTACGTTGTCCACTCCCGTGACATGTTGGGTAATGCCCATGGCATATAGCAAAGCGGACGGTGAATGGGTGGCATACAGTTCGGCCATTCGTTCCAGGTCTTCAATGGGGACTTCTGTAACGGCAGACACCCTTTCAGGGGTATATGCGGCCACCATTTCCGCCAGTTTGTCAAAGTCTTCGGTGCGTGCTGCAATATAATCCGTCGCGTGCCATTTGTTTTTGATAATGAGATGCATCATGCCATTGAGCAGGGCCACATCGCTTCCCAGCCTGTGGGTCACGGCAATATCTGCGTACCTGGAGAGTTGAATGTTTCTGGGGTCCGCCACGATGAGCTTAGCCCCTTTTTCCTTGGCCCGGAAAATACGCCGGGCAATCAGGGGATGGCAGGCCGTTGTATTGGACCCGATGACGAAAATACATCCGGAATCTTCAATTTCACCGATCGAATTCGTCATGGCTCCGCTTCCAAAAGCTGCGGCCAGACCGGCCACCGTGGAAGCGTGTCAGAGACGGGCGCAGTGATCGACGTTGTTGGTGCCGATAACCGCTCGGGTGAATTTCTGTGCCAGATAATTTTCCTCGTTGGTTATTTTGGCAGACACCAGGACGCCGATGCTGTCCGGCCCGTATGTATCGACAATTTTTTTTAAATTGGTGGCCGTACTTTGAATGGCCTCATTCCAGGTGGCCGTTTGTAACCGACCGTTTTCCCGAATCAGCGGGGATTTCAAACGCATAAAACTGTTCACATGTTCGTGAAGGTTCCAGCCCTTAATGCAGAGCTTCCCCTGGTTCACCGGGTGCGATTTCATCGGCAGGGTCCTTATAATCTTTTCGTTGACCACTTCAAAAAGCACCCCGCAGCCGGTACCGCAGTATGAACAGACCGAAGGGACAAATTTGCATTCCATGATAGTACTCCTTTTATTTACTCATAAAACCGTCCGGAAAATCCAAAACGGCTGATTTATGCAGCTTCCAGCGGCTTGGGTTCCAGAGTTACCTCATCTCCGAGGACACTGAATGGAGACTGGTCCGGATGGGTTCCGGTGTCGTAATCAAATACATCCAGAACGATTTCGTTTGCTTTTCTGTAGAGCAGGTGCAACGGAATATCCACCGGACACGCATCCTCGCACAGGCCGCAGTCAATGCAACGCCCGGCCATGTGCACCGCCCTGACCAGATGGAAGATCGGCACATCCGGTGGCAGCCTGCCTGGTCCGACCAGGTCGGGGTGCTCCAGGCTGCATTCCTTGCAAAAGCAGACCGGGCATATATTCCGGCATCCATAACATTTGATGCATTTCTGGAATTCGTACATCCAGCGACCCAACCGTTCCTCCTGTCCGAAGGCTTCCAGGTCAGCCGTATCCATGTTGCTGTCCAGCCCAACCTGTTTCTTGTAAGACCCGGTCTTTTCCGGTTCCAGGTATGAACAGTCCCCGTGTTGTTTCAAACGGGACGGGCAGCAGTTTACGGTCACGGTTTTGATTTTGTCCCTGTCCAGTTGATTCCAGATATACAGGACATTCAGTGCACGGGTGTTGCAATCCCGCACCAAAAGCCCGATTTTGGCATTCGGTTGTTCGGCGGCAATGTCGGTCGCGATTCCCTCCAGCGGGTAGCGCGACGGTCCGACGATTAGTTCATCGATTTCATCCAGGTTGCTTTTGGTAAAACAGTGCGGAAGCGGGTGGCCCTTTACGGTTTTATAACCGATAAAGATATCAATGGTGCCGTCCTCAAGCCAGAGTTTAACCTTGCTTTTCATATTTTTTCCTTTCTATGCGCACTTAGCCAACCGATCGGTGTGCGGTAAATTTTTCTGAGCCATACCTTTATCGTTGGCCGGATTCATTTGCGGAATTCGACCCTCTTTGGCATGTTTTGCCAGCATCGGCAGAGGGTTTGGTCCAAGGGTTCTGATTTTTTCGGTGAAATCGGTCACCACCTGAACGTACTTTTGAGCTTCTGCGGAAGATATCCACGACAGGTGCAGTCGCCCTCCGAGCCCGATGAGTTTCAGAAGCTCCTGGAGAAAGGTCATCCTTTTTACCGTCATGTAATTACCGTACAGGTAATGGCAATCTCCGACGTGTCACCCGCCCACCAAGACTCCGTCTGCCCCGCTCTGAAGAGCGCGGAGAATGAAATGGGGGGATACCGTGGCCGAGCACATGACCCGAATGGCATGAACATTCGGGGGATACTGCATTCTACTCACCCCGGCAAGGTCAGCCGCTCCATAGGCGCACCAGTTGCAGAAAAATGCGACAATTTTGGGTTCAAATTGATTCTCTTTCACCTTTCACTCCTTTTTCGTATTAAAGTTTAAGCACTCAACCTGCTTTGGATTTGAGCATAGATTTGCTGATTGTTGAATCCCATAAGAACGACCGCTTCGGATGGACATGCGGCCGCGCAGGCTCCACACCCTTTGCAAAGTGCCTCGTTGACCTGAGCCACTTTCTTTTCGCTGTCAAAGTCAATGGCGCCGTAAGGACAGACATGGATGCATCCGAGACACCCGGAGCAAAGCCTTTCATCAATTCGGGATACAAAGCCACCGACCTTGATCTGATCACGTGCCAGTACGGTCAGGGCTCTGGATGCAGCAGCCTTGGCCTGTGCGATGCTTTCGTCTATCGGCTTGGGATAATGGGCCATGCCGCAGAGAAAGACCCCGTCGGTAGCAAACTCAACCGGTTTCAGCTTCTGATGGGCTTCAAGAAGCCAGCCGTCCCCGTCGGTCGGCACCTTAAACATTTGGGCAAAATTCTTATCCTGGTTGGAGACGATGGCCGTGGCCAGACAGAGGATATCCGCTTCGACTTCCAGTTGGCGGCCGATCATTCTGTCCTCAAATGTCACCGTGACCTGCTGGTCTTTCTGTACAACCACCGGCTTGTGCTCCGGTGAGTACCTGAAAAACAGGATGCCCATTTCTCTGGCCTTGCGATAGAGGTCTTCTCTTTTTCCATAGGTCCGAATATCCCGATACAGTATGTAAACATTCATGTCCGGATTTCGCTTTTTCAGTGAAACGGCGCTTTTGATGGTATGGGTGCAGCAGACCTTCGAACAGTAGGGATGCTCTTCGTTCCTGGATCCGACACATTGTATGAACACAACCTGTTGGGCGTTTTCCAGACGCGGGTCGTTGTTTTTGAACAGTTCGTCCATCTCCAGGTGCGTCATTACGGCTGCGTGTTTTCCGTATAGATACTCGTCCGGTTTATACTCCGTTGCGCCCGTGGCCAGTATGGCCACGCCATGTTCGATGGTTGACGGAGAGCCCCCGTTGGATATGGTGGTCTTGAAGTTGCCCACAAACCCGTCTACGGCGTCAATCGAAGTCCCCAGATGAAGGGTGATGGATGAATTGGATTCGACCTGCTGAATCAATTGTTTAACGAATTCACCGATATTTTCGTCTTTATAGGTATGATCAAGCCTTCTGGCGTTTCCACCGAGGACTTCCGATTTTTCGATGAGATGAACCGGATAGCCATGCTCTGCAAGAGAAAGGGCTGCGGTCATGCCTGCCAGGCCGGCACCGGCTACCAGAGCGCTGCGGCTTACCGACAGATCCGTTTCCCACAGCGGGTTCAAAAGGGCTGATTTGGCCACCGCCATTTTTACCAGGGTTTTGGCCTTTTCCGTGGCTGCATCCGGATCATCGGCATGGACCCAGGAATCGTGGTTGCGAATGTTGGCCATTTCAACCAGATACTTATTTAATCCGGCGCTGATCAGTGTTTCCTGGAAAAGCTCCTCGTGGGTGCGAGGCGTACAGGCTGCAATCACAATCCGGTTTAAGTTATTTTCCCGAATAACCTGGGATATTTTGTCCTGGGTATCCTGGCTGCAGGTAAACAGGTTTTCTTCCACATAAACGACTCCGGGCAAAGTTTCCGCATATTTCACCACTTCCGGTACCCGAACGATGCCGCCGATATTGATGCCGCAGTTGCACACAAACACACCGATTCTCGGCCTGATGCGTCCCACATCTTTTTCCGGCGGAATTTCAAGGGTCTTGGTGCGAGTGTCCCGGGCAGATGCCAGCTTTTCGGTCGCCGCACAGGCCGAGGCGCTGGCTTCCATCACCGACTGGGGAATATCCTTGGGCCCGGTGAACGCGCCGCAGGCGTAAATCCCCGGCAGCGTGGTCGATACAGGTGTGAAAGAGCTTGACTCGATAAAACCGTATTGATCGAGGCCGATGCCGATTCGGTTGGAAAGCGCCTTTACATCGGGTGGGATCTCCAGTCCGGTGGACAAAACAACCATATCAAAGGTTTCCGTTTTTAGCGTTCCGTCCTCTTCCACATATCGAAGCTGCAAATCGTCTGTGCCGGGCACGGGCTCCACGGTGTGTATTCGTGACGGTATGAAGCGTACCCCGCTATACCTGGCCTTTTCATAGTAACGATCGAAATCCTTTCCCTGGGTTCGCATATCCATGTAAAATATCGCACAATCCAGGGGTTCACCGGCATGTTCTTTGGCCATGATCGCCTGCTTGACGGCATACATGCAGCAAACGGACGAGCAATATCCATTGCCGCATCGGTTTGCCTCTCTGGATCCGACGCATTGCAACCAGGCGATCTTGCTGGGATGCTTTTCCGTTTGTTTTTTGGTCTGTTTGCTCGAGGGCCGCAACAGATGTCCCCCATAGGGTCCGGTTGCAGACAGGATACGTTCAAATTCCAGCGAGGTGACCACATCAGGTCGGTTGCAATATCCGTAATTATCTGCCAGAGCCGGGTCAAAAGACTTGAACCCGGGGGCCAGGATGATCGATCCGACATTCAGCGAGATGGTCTTTTCCGTGTCGTCGAAGTTGATGGCGCCGGACGGACAAAATTTTTCACAGGCCCTGCATTTTCCCTTTTGAAGATAAATGCAGTTGTCCGCATCGATGGCATATTTTAAAGGCACGGCCTGGGAGTATGGCACGTAGATTGCCTTGCGTTTGATCAGTTTTTCGTTATAAACGTCATCCACCTTTTTGGGACACTTCTCTGCACACATGCCGCAGGCAATGCATTTATCTGTGTCCACATAGCGCGGATGCTGAACAATGGTTACCGAAAAATCGCCCTCTTCACCCGAAATTTCTCCCAGTTCCGCCAGGGTGAGCAGTTCAATGTTGATATGCCGGCCGACCTCGACCAGTTTGGGGGCGAGAATTCACATGGAACAATCGTTGGTGGGAAAGGTCTTATCCAATTGGGCCATGGCCCCACCGATTGCCGGTGATTTTTCCACCAGATAAACAAAAAATCCCGCGTTCGCCATGTCCAGCGCTGCCTGCATTCCGGCGATGCCGCCTCCGACCACCAAAACCGCTCCCTGTAAATCCTTTTTTATATGGGTGTTACTCATGTCCTTTCTCCGTTTTTCATGATTGAAAGTAGTCTGTTCTACCACACTTCGCGTTCAAGCCGCTTGAAAATAAACATCAGCTGTTTCTGGGTGAGTTCACCGACTCGGTCGTTAATCCACTTCAAGTCACCGGAGATAATGGCGGCTTTTGCCTCATCGGACAGATGATACTCCTCAAGGGCTTCCGAGCCGTTTTCCATCAATTCCGTCCAGAATGCTTCGTCTTCTGCGGTCCGGTTCAGGACTTTGATCACCTCGCGCTTCTGGATTAATTTTTCTTCCTGGCTTTCTGCGGCTGCAACCTGTTCCGCTTTCCCGGCCTTTTTTTTGTTTTCCAGCGCCTTGCTGACTGCGGTTTTGATTTCGTCTTCGGTAAACGGTTTGGGCAGATAGTCATACACTCCTAGTTTCATGGCATCGACTGCCGAGTAGACACTCGAATACCCGGTAATTACGACCACCTCTGTTTCCGGCCGTTTGGCCTTAACCTGCTTGATCACCTCGAAACCGTCGATATCCGGTAGCCGCAGGTCTGCAACCAATAGATCGAAACCGTTGCCGAAAAACGAATCCAGCGCTCCTTGCCCGGTCATGGCCAGGTCTACCTGATATCCTTCTTCGGTCAGCACCATCTTGAGACCGTTGGCGATGCTGCGCTCATCCTCCATTAAGAGAATATGGGGCGGCGGCATTTGGTGTCCCTGCTCGCTGTTCATCGCAGTATCGATTGTTTCCATGGTATTCCTCCTTTTTTCATGGTAATAATGGAACTATATTCACGTTTCGAAATTATAGGAGAGCAAATTCCGTACCAAAGAAACCTGTGAGCCGATAAAAAGAAAGATATACCGTATTTGTTATAATATAAGATAGTTATAAGCATAGTATGATTTTCGCATCATGATCGCCCAAGTACAGAGTATATAGGGAAATATACGTGAAACAGGCGTCCTGAATAATTTGTTTATTTATTACAGATAGTTGAGTGCGTATATTCTAATATACGTTTTTTGAGCCGAAAAATTCTATAACTGGATAGAAACGAGGAATGGTTTAATGGGAAAATGGATGCGGAAAAAGTATTACTGTTGTTTGATCTTTCGGGTAGACAATGAGTGCTTTTTCATCAGTGCGGAAAAATTAGATCTTTGCATGCCCACGTGCTCCGCTGCACGCGTGATATTTCCATTGCTGGTAGTGAGGGCTTTGGTGACAAAGGCCTTCTCGATCTGGCTGAAACTTTCATCCACCAGTCGTTTTTTGATTTTCTTAAGATCTTCCAGGGTGTCGGGCACCGATGTTTGGCCCCAGGAGCGTTTCATACGAAGATTGTCAATGATATACATATGGTCGAGAATTTTGCCGTCGGCCATGATGACCAGCCGCTCGATCACGTTCTTAAGCTGTCTGACGTTACCCGGCCAACGGTAATTTACCAGCATGTCCAGGGCATCATCGGAAAACCCTTCGATACGTTTCCCGGTCTTTTTACAGAAATGCTTCAAAAAGTGATAGGCGAGTTGCGGAATGTCGTCCTTTCTCTCCCGAAGGGGGGGAAGGTAAAGGGGAAACACGTTTAACCTGTAATACAGATCGTTCCGAAAACTTCCATCATCCACCAGTTTCCTAAGATCCTGGTTGGTGGCGGCAATAACGCGTACATCGGTCGTGGCGAAATTGGAAGCCCCTACGGGTTTGTATTCTTGCATTTCAAGCACTCGAAGCAATTTGCCCTGAATCTCCAGCGTCAGGTTCGTCACGTCGTCCAGGAACAGGGTGCCGTGGTTGGCCACCTCGAAGATTCCCGCCTTTTTTTGAACCGCTCCGGTGAAAGCCCCCTTAACGTGCCCGAACAGCTCGCTTTCCAGCAGATTTGGTGAAAGTGTACTGCAGTCTACGGCCACAAACTGTTTGGCCGCACGCTGACTTCGGACATAGATGGCTCTGGCAAAGATCTCCTTTCCGGTACCACTTTCACCCATAAGCAACACATTGCTGTCGGTGGGCGCCACTTTTTCGATTTTATCGAAAATTTTGATTATTTCGGGATTTTTCCCCACAATATTATCGAAACCGAATTGGTCGAAAAGTGTCTTTCGCAATGACAGGTTTTCTTGAATCAGTCTTTTTTTGTCGATCGCCTTTTCAATCGCCAGAACGAGTTCGCCGTCGGAGAAAGGCTTGGCAAGGTAATCAAACGCCCCCAGCTTCATCGCTTCCACCGCATTTTGTACGGTGGAAAATCCCGTCATGATGATCACATGAATGTCCGGTCTTTTTTCCCCGATTTTTTGCAGAATTTCCATACCGCTCATATCGGGGAGCTTCACGTCAAGCAAAACCAGGTCATAGGTACCGTTGAGGGCCGCATCCATCCCGGCTTCACCGGTCATGCGCGTGTCCACCGTATATCCCAGTTCCAACAGAACCAGGCGGCAACCGCTCAAAATAACCTGTTCGTCCTCAATAATCAGGATATGAATCGAATTCGGTTTTATTGCATTTTTAGACATCCGGCACCGTTTTTTATTGCCCTTTCCACCGAGTCGACGAGCTCTTCGTCGGTAAAGGGCTTGGGAAGGTAATCAAAGGCTCCCAGCCTCATGGCTGAAACTGCAGTTTTTATGGTCGCGTAACCGGTCATGACAATGATATATATTTCCGATTTTTCCACGCGAACGGTTTTTAAGATCTCCATGCCGTCTGCGTCCGGAAGTTTCAGGTCGAGTAAAACCAGATGGTAATTTCCTTTCCTGATGGCATCGAGTCCATCCTTGCAGGTGTTGCAGGTGTCCACCGTGTGTCCCAGGTCCGATAAAATCATATGACATCCGCTGCAGATCACCATTTCATCGTCGATTACCAGGATTTTAAGAGGCTTCATTTTCCAATCCTTCCGTTTTTTCAGAAGGGGGCTGCCGGATTAGAGGCATTTCTATGATAAAGCTGGAGCCTTTTCCGGGCTCGCTGTATGCGCGAATATCCCCCATGTGATTTTCCACAATTCCATAACTGACCGCCAGCCCAAGACCGGTTCCTTTTGCCTTGGTGGAGAAAAAAGGCTCAAATATTCGATTCAGCGCTTCTTTGGGGAAGCCGCATCCGGTGTCCTCGAATTCGATTTTCATGCATTTTCTTTCAGTACCGAGCCGGGTTTTAATGCGAATACGTCCGCCTCCCTCCATGGCTTCAACAGAGTTGATCAGCAGGTTGACAAACACCTGCTCCATCTGATTTTCATCCAGAAAACTGCTGACCATCTCTTCCGATAAATCGGTTTCCACGGTGATGCGATCAAGCCGAAATTCATTTTGCAGAATATTCAGTGCTTTGCCGATGACATCGTTGATATTGGCCAGGGTCTTTTTGGGCTCTCTCTCCCTGGAAAAATCGAGCAGTTCCTGAATAATTCCCCGACACCGGATGGTTTCATGAACGATGATATCCAGTCCTTCCTTCAAAGGACCTTCTTCAGGTACTTTTTTAAGCATGTTAGAGCTGTAGAGCAAAATACCGGCCAGCGGGTTGTTGATTTCATGGGCAATGCCTGCGGCCATTCGGCCCAGCGACGACAACTTTTCGGTCTGAATGGTCAGTTTGTCGTATCGGGACTGCTGCTCTTCGATCAATCGGGCTTTATCTATGGCGCAACTGCACTGCTGCGCCACGGCGATCATGAAATTCTTTTTATCTTTTGAAATTTCACATTGTTCGGAAAAGTAGATCCTGAGAATTCCCACCACGTGATTTCCCAGTGACAGAGGGATATCGAGTATCATTCGAATCCCTTCTTCCCAGGCTTCCTGAGGGTACTGGACCCGCGAGTCTCCCAGGATGTCGTCTATGATAATCACTTCGTTTTGACTGCACAATTCGGTGATGATTCGGTAGCTGGAAACCGGCCCCTTTTCGAGGTATTTCTTCCCCAGACCGTGAGCGGCATACAGTTCCAGTTGCTCTGTCTGCAGGTTGAGGAGCCTGAAAATAGCGCCTTTGGCATCCAGCAGTTCGGTGGCCTTCCAGACAATCAATTCAAGAATTTCGTCCACCCGCGTGCTGCCATGCACCAGCCTGATGATTTCCCTAAAGGCACGATAATAGGCATGTATGTCTATGTCGGTAGTAATGATAACCTCCTTATTTATAAGGTTTTTCAGTATATGTGCAACGGATGCGGGGTGTTTGGCCGCTGGGTCGCATACAGGTATATGGTTTTGATAATATGCTCATATCACTTTCCAGTGGTTAAAAAAAGAAAAATTGTGGGGAAATGTTCATCATTACTCTGATGGAAAGCATTCAATGGCCAACGGTCTGATCCGTGCGATACGCTCGAAATCTTCGTCCCTGTGCAAAAGGAGAATTTTTGACTCAATGGCTATCTGTGCTATACAGCAATCCACAGAACTGCTCAAAATACTTCTTTTTCTTCTCAATTCAAAATTGATAAGAATTCTCTTTTTTAGACACTTAACGTGGCCCGACTCCAAATCTCATTCGCCAGCTTCGCCGGGCTTTGAACATGCTTGCCTATTGCAGTTCTTGTCGGTTTTAACGGGCTTTTAAAAAAACCGGCTCAATCCGGTATAGTAAGAGTGTTGCCTTGGCAAAATTTGAACAAAAGGTTGATTTCTTCCTGTTACTCTTATCACCGCTTTAGAGCTATTCGGGGATATTGGGCCATTTGGTGGTAATGCCCTTGTGATTTTTGAGCGTGTACTCCTTATCATCTTTTCCCATTATGTAGTAATCGGGCATCAGTGGAATTTTGCCAATATTTGTGGCTACGACATACATGGGCTGGGCCAGCCCGGTGGTATGACCGCGGATGGCATCCCGAATAAGCTCTGCTCCTTTTTCTACCGGAGTGCGGAAGTGGTCGATACCCGGCGCCGGTTCACAGTAGAACACATAGTAGGGACGGATACGAACCGTCAGAAGCTTCTGATGAAGGGCCCTGAACGACTCGATATCATCGTTGATGCCTTTCAGCAAAACAGCCTGGTTGCCCACATTGACACCGCAGCTCAAAAGATCATATACGGCCTTTGCCGTCTGCTCGGTAATTTCATTGGAATGATTGCACTGGGTATTGATCCAGATCGGTACCTTGTGATAACCGCTTAGTACTTTTTTCAACCCCGGGGTAATACGGTGGGGCAGCACAATTGGGGTACGGGTACCGAATCTTATCATCTGGATATGTTGAATTTCCCTCAGCTTGCGAATCAGATAGTCGATTTTATCGTCGGAAAGGATAAAAGGGTCTCCTCCGGTAATCAGGACATCTCTGATCTCCTCATGTTCCGTGATCCACTTCAGCCCTTCTTCCACATCCATGCGAAGTTTCAAATCACGGTCCACCACCACTTCTTTTCGAAAACAGTGCCGGCAGTAATTGGCGCATACATCAGTCACCGTAAAGGCGATGCGGTCTACGTACTGGCGGGCAATGCTGTCCGGCCTGATTTCTTCAGTAGCACGATTTTCTTTCCATACCAGATAGTTGGACATTCCAAAGTGATTCTCTTTTTCCTTCATGGAAGGAACGACCTGCTTTCGAATGGGGCAATCAGGGTCATCTTTATCCATGAGAGAAGCGAAATACGGTGACGTCCCCCATTTGGTATTGAGGATGGTAATGGCCTTTTCCTCTTCTGGAGTAACCTTGATTAACGCTTTTAGCCGTTCAAGAGTATTTACGCTGTTTTGAAGTTGTTCCTTCCATTCTTCCATCATCGATCTCCTCTAAGTTGGTTTATCCCACCGTCAACCATGGTCGTAAAGAGTACAGCAACGGTGACTTTTTTTCCAATACGGCCGAGTCTTTTGGTTGCTTACTGGAACATGTGAAATTCGGTTTTTTTCATTGCATTGGCCGAAAACATTTACAACGCTAAAAGACTGACATTACCGTAAATATTCACAGGCTGTTTACGGGTTAGCCGCAGTGCAGGTTCTCTCTGACGATTTTGTTAAGCGCTTTTTTGTCTCCAACCAATTTTTCACTAAGCTTATTGTCTTGAAACGCTTTTAAATCTTCAATGATCTTATCGATCACATAGGCGGGAAACACATGGTCTTTTTGGTAAAGGGTTCTATTCTGCTCCAGCTTTTCAGCAGCTTCCCAGCACGATCCGGGCAGTTGCTCAAGACAATCAGAGGCACAGGCATCCTGGGCCACATACAGCTTTTCAACGATCTCCAGGCTGTCGTCCTTTTCCAATCCTGATAAAACCGCTACCGTCAGCCCGGCGAAAAGGTGATGAACATTGGCACTACCATCAGGGGATCTCAATTCAACGGTCTGGCTGCTCATTCTTTGGATCGCCTCGCGCTTTTGTTTGGGGTTGGCATCATAAATCATATCTTCAGCGCCCAGCCAGCCCAACGGAACTCGTACAAGCACCGAACGGTTACGATCGCCCCAGCAGATTCGGGTAGGTGCTTCCTGATGGGGAACCAGCCGCAGAAAAGATGTGGGCACGGTATTGCCGAATGCGGTCAGGGACGGCGCACCTACAAGTAGGCCGGCAATCAGCTTTTTGGCGGTATCGCTCAGGCCCGCATCATTTACCATCACATTGCTGTCACCTTTGACCAAGCGCATGTGCGCATGCAGCGCGCTTCCGGCATGCCCAACGATGATCTTGGGCGCGAAACTTACTTCCAGAGCATATTTGTAGGCCACTTCACGCACAGCCCATTTCGCTAAAACGAGCTGGTCGGCGGCATCTTCCACCGGCGTGGGCAAAAATTCGATTTCATGCTGAACCATCTCCCAGTTGTCATGAATAATGTTGCCAACTTCGGCATGGCCGTACTTAATGCTTCCGCCGATTTCGCTGATAATCTGCATGACTTCCCGTCGTATAGCAGCCCATTTCGAGAAAGGATGGGATTCATGGTAGCCTTTTTGTTCGACGATTGGATATATTTTGTCAATTTCTGAAAAAAGATAATATTCCAGTTCACCCATCACCTCAAAGGTGTATCCCGTCTTTTCTTTCAGCACCGAGTGCGCTTTTTTGACAATGTTCTCAGGCGAACATTCCATTGGTTCGCCGTTTACGGTGTAGTATGAACACAGGATGTCAATGGTAGGAATATCGGTGAAAGGATTCACAAATGCGGTTTTATACCTTGGAATAACATAAAGGTCGCTTTCCCATTCCGGTATGTAGGTAAATAAACTTGAACCGTCAACACGTTCTCCCATGGATAGTATTTGATCCAGATGTGCCTTATTTTTAATGACGAAATTCAGTGTTTTTAAACGGCCATCGCCACCAACATATCTGAAATTGATCATTCGGATGCCGTTGTCTTCCACAAATTTGATGATATCCTGTTTGGTAAAATCTTCGGGCGGTTTTTGCAGGTGTTGAACAAGTTTGTTGGGGTTGAGGGCAATCTGGTTTTTCATATTCAAATCCTTGCTTATGCCATGATTGAGACCTTCTGAAAGATTTATTTATATTTCGGTTTCCAATTTTTCTAAAATGTATTCGGTATGGTTCAAGCGCTGTATGGCTTTATCGCCCAACTGTTTCACCAGTTCGGAAAGCAATGTTTCGATGCAGATAATGGCGGCCGCAATCGAGCTGAAAAAATAATCGCCTTCAATGGAAGTAATCAGGAAATTATCGGTTTCAATGGCCAAAGGAGAAGACAAGCTGTCCGTAATCGCGATGATATCCACAGCCTGGTGTTTACAGATACGGCAGGCCTCAGCGGTGTCTTTCGTGTAAGGATTGACGCTGATGGCGATGAGCAGATCCCCCGGTTTGAGTACAGACAAATCGTCAGCCAGCGTGTACCCTGCCTGTCCTATAAGGCTAACGCGATCGCGGATCATTTTAAGATAAAAACCCAGATAATGTGCCAAGGAATAGCTGCCTCGCAGGCCGACAATGAGAATACGCTCAGCATTGACCATTAGCTTGATACTGTTGGTGAACCTTTGTTCATCAAAAGCATCCGCCATCAACATGACATTGCTCCATTCATCTTGAATCACCCGCTCCAAAAGAGAGGTCTCGCCGTCATCGCCGGCGTATCCCTCCTGCAAAATTTTTTTTACCTGTTCGCTGTAAAAACTCTTGCGTTGTTTTAGATTACTGCGAAAAAGGTCTTTGAGACTCGGGAAACCGTTAAAGCCCAGTTTTTGAGCCAAACGGGTAATGGATGAAATGTTGATATCGTTTTCGAAGGCTATTTCGGATATGGATTTGGCCGCCGTCTCGTTGGGCTCGTCGAGCATGCGTTTCAGAACGGCCAGGGTGCGATCGGTGAGCCGTGTTGTGTGTTCGCCGTTGCGGATTTTGATATACAGGTGTCTTAATTCCTCTAAACTCTCAGGGATGTGAGAGGCCATAAGCCAAAATTCCTTTTAATGAAATGGGATGTATAGATGCATTTCTCTCCAGTCTGGAGGTTTATCAGTCAATTATTGGCAAAGGGCTAAAGTGTCACTTCCGGCAAGTCATCCAGCCAACCGCCATTTTCCGTCAGTTGTCGCAGCAAAAGCCGGGAAATTTCTTCCTCATGTCCGCTCCGGGCATGCAGTTGCTTTAGAACCAGTTTATCCCCTATCCGGCCGCAAATTTCCAGCTTCCCGATATCATGGCCAATAATGTACTTGAATCTTTTGGCGTAACCATCAAAACTGCGTCTGGCCCGGTCAACAATGTCTACGCCTTTTTTCAGCGGCACCTGAAAGTGATGCCTCACGCGAGCCACGGGCATGCACTGATACAGATAATAGGGATTAACGCCAATGCGCAAAAGTCCATTCATCAAATTAACAAGAGCCTCCACGCTATCATTGACACCGGAAAGCAAAACCGCCTGGTTGTTCACCGTAATACCAGCGTTTCGAATTCTCCGGACGGCCTCTTTAGACACGGCCGTGATTTCCTGGGCATGATTAAAATGCGTAGGAATAAAGAGGGTTTTTGCGGCATTAAAATCTTTCAGCAAGGCAATCAATTCATCATCGAATAACCTAAGGGGATAAGATACCGGAACTCTTGACCCGATTCTGACATGGTTAAGATGGTCAATGTCTTTCAGGGCGCTCAACATCTTTTTGAGCACTTTGGTCGGAAGCATGAGCGGGTCCCCGCCCGATATAATAGCGTTGGTTATTTCCGGGTGCTCGGCAATATAACTGGCTGCCTTTTCAAAATTTTTTACTGTCAGGTCATTCGGCAGACCCACCATGCGTTTACGGAAGCAATGCCGGCAGTACATGGCACAGTATTCGGATGCCACCACAAGCGCTGTGTAATCATATTTGTGCAAAACGCCATTGCCTTTGTTATGCTTATCATCCCCGTAAGGGTCCTTGGTGGTTTCGCCCATGGCCCCGGCAACCACAAGTTCCTTTGCATCCGGGATGCAGAGCTTGCGCACGGGGTCCTCAGGATTTTCAATATCAACCAAGCTGAGGTAGTAACGTGGAATATTCATTGGATGAATGTCAATCACTTTGCGAAGATCTGCTTCTTCTTCAGAGCTTAACGAAAGATATCGCTTGAGGTCATCAACACTGGTGATGTTGTTCTTGAGCTCTTTGATGTAGTCCAGTTGTGTCCAGTCAATATCAGCAAATAGAGACCGCACATTGGTTGTTTTCGAAATCTGATACATCTGCATGATTACCAACTCTCATTATTTATTGTTTATCTTACGCTTGCTCCGTTATTTTAGAAAAAGCGGGTACCAATAATGACCCCCTTTTGGCATACCGGAGCGAGGTTTTGTCTATGTCAAATGTTTATTCAGAGATGATGAGGGGATATTGCCCTGTGTATGGGTGAAACTTAACAAGTTTAAAATCAGTGTATACGAATAATGACCCTCTCCTACTTCTCCCGAGTGAAGTTGTTATTAACCGATTATTAATAGGCGGGTATTAAGGGTTAATACCCGACGTGTTGTAAAAATTCCTTCAGTCTTTCCGTAGTCGGAGATTTCAGGAGCGTCTCCGGATTACCGTCTTCCGCAATTCGACCGGCGTCCATAAACAAAAGCCTGGACCCGGCCTTGCTGGCAAAACTCATTTCGTGCGTAACCACCACCATGGTAATGCCTTCCTGGGCTACGGCCGTCATCACGTTGAGGACCTCTTCGCGCAATTCCGGATCAAGAGCCGATGTGGGTTCGTCAAAAAGCATAATTTTAGGTTGCACAGACAGTGCTCTGGCAATCGCTACCCTTTGTTGTTGACCTCCGGAAAGCTCGGAGGGATAGTGATTGCCTCGGTCCTCAAGTCCGACTTTTTCCAAAAGATCTTTGGCAATGGCATTTGCCTCGCTCCGGGAAGCCCCCCGAACTTTTTTCGGACCGAAAGCGACGTTATCCAGGGCGGTCATATGCGGGAAAAGGTAGAAAAGCTGAAATACCATTCCAACTTCTTTACGAATCTCGCGGATTTGTCGCTTTTTCTGGGGCAGACAAATGTCATTGACGATTAATTCTCCTGAAGTAATGATCTCCAGCCCGTTGATACAGCGCAGCAGGGTTGACTTGCCTGAGCCCGAAGGTCCGACCATGACGACCACTTCTTTTTCCTCTATCGTCAGGTTGATGTCATGCAAAACTTCCACTTTGCCGAAACTTTTGCTAACGTTTTTAAATTCAATGACAGCGTTCATGCAATCTTCATCCTTTTTTCGATGAATTTCAATGACAGGGCCAAAGCCGATGTCATGATCAGGTAACATATGGCAACCGCAGACCAGATCTCCAGAGCCCTGAAATTACTTGCCATGATCTCCTGGCCTTGACGCGTCAGCTCCCCAACACCAATAACAATAAACAGCGATGTGTCTTTCATGCTGATGATAAACTGATTACCCAAGGGCGGAATGGCTCGTTTAAAGGCAATTGGGCCGATGATGCTCGCAATCAATTGCATCCTGCTTATTCCCATTGCCATGCCGGCTTCAATCAGACCCTTGTTTACGGATTGCACCGCGCCACGCACAATTTCAGCCATATAAGCACCGGCGTTTAAGATGATCGTAATAATGGCAGCGGTCAGGGCATTAAACCGAATCCCCTTTAAACCGGTGGTCACTTCAATCAACATCGGCATGGCAAAGTAGATAAACATGGCCTGAACGATGATGGGGGTTCCCCGGATCAATTCAATGTAGCCAACGGCAAGCTTTTGGCCGACGATACTTATCAACCGAAAAATCCCGTAGCTTTCACCGCCGATAGCATGAGTTCCTGCAAGCCGCATAAGCCCTGCCACAGTGCCCATGGCCAAACCACCGATGATGCCGATAATGGTTATATAGCAGGTTAATTTTGCACCTGCTAGTAAGGCGGGGAACGCTTCCACAATGTATTTAAATTCAAAACCCATGATGTCCCCTTCGCATTTTCCTAAATTGAGCTATTTTCAACTCGACGGGTACCGCTTTAATTTTCAATTTATCGCTCGATTCAGGTTATCATTTGTTGTCATGTCACTACCACATTCAGCCAATTGCAATGGTTTCGGAAACCGGCATCTTAACCTACCGACCAAAATTCAGAGATGTCATACCTCGCTTTAACTCTGCTTGAATTTCGGTCGATAGATTGGATATCCGGGCCTCACTTCAAACAATGGCTGCACGTTTTACCAAACAACGGGATTATTTGATTTTGAGGAACTATCCCGTCAAAGGTGGGATGACTACTATTCCGGTGCGGAGCCGAACCATTTGATGTAAAGCTTGTCATAATCACCGCCTTCCATCATTTCCAATAGGGCAACGTTGGCTTTGTCACGCAAAGGGCTGCCCTGTTGAAAACCGATGCCGTAAAAAGCAGCCTTTACATCGGCACCAACCGCTTTGACTCGACCCTGCCCTGCGGTTTTGATGTAGTACAGCACGTTGGGCGTGTCATGCATGGCCGCATCCGCACCACCGGTGACCACTTCCAGATAGGCCTGACCGATATTGGGGAACTTGACGATCTTTTTCGCGCCCAGGGTATTCACATAATCAACCGTTGCCGTTCCGGTCTTAACCGCCACAACCTTGCCTTTGAGATCCTTGGGACCGTGAATGTCGTTATTTTCGGACCGCACCATGACCTTTAGACCGGCTCTGAAGTAGGGATGTGAAAAATCAATGGCTTTTTCTCTTGAGGATTTAATGAAAATGGCCGCAAGAACCACATCCAGGTTTCCGGTGGTCAGCCCGGGGATAAGCCCGTTAAAATCCATGGGAACAAGCTTATACTTCATTTTTAGACGCTTGGCGATCGCATCCCACAGATCGACGTCAAAACCAGTATACTTGCCGTCCTTGCCTTTGAATTCAAAGGGCACAAAAGCCGTGTCCACGCCCACACGCAAATCGGCGGCGTAAGCGAAACTGCCGACAGTCAAAAGCATCAACGTTGCCAGAATTGCCGATAACCATTTGATTTTTAATGTTTTTTTCAATTTTCCCTCCTTTAAAGTTTGGTGTGAATATTGTTAATGGCTAAAATCTATCTTCAACGGAAACACTTGTCAAGTATTTATTGAATTTTACTCATTTATGCAAAGAATTTTGCATGCCCCGTGCAAATGCTACTGCCTTAATTCGTGTCACCCCCGGAATATCCGCTCAAAACGGACACCAGGCGAAATGGGATTCGCATTTGTCGCTTGTTTCACATAATATCTTAGAAATGAAAGACAGAAAGGTCAGGTCTACACGGGCTGTTACCCAAATAGTCGTTGAATCCAAGCCGCTGAATTGGTAGAGTGACATTTGACAGTTGACTTCTTAATTTTCAATAATTTCATCATAATAAAAAGGCGCAAAACGTTCTTGGCACTACCATTTATCGACAATTTCGATCAGCTGAGTTCACTGATCGTGTGTGGAAGCGCGACATGCACCGATTGAAAGACTCTTCTGCAAACGCCTCGATAAACGCAATTCAATGGCCAACGGTCTGATTCGTGCGCTACGCTCGAAATCTTCGCCCATGTGCAAAAGAAGGATTTTTAACGCAATATCTATCTGAGCTATACAGCAATCCACAGGACTGCTCAAAATAATCCTTTTTCTTTTCAATTAAAAATATATCCTCGCAGCTTCTTTCCAGGTCTTTTCGGTTGCTTCAAGGTAAAATCGGGTGGAAGAGCAGTCATCGGGTCGTTACCGTTCTATCTCCTCTGAAACCGCCTTGATTTTCCCATGTAGATGATATAATAGTTATTTCACTGTCAGTGAGCAGTACATTTCTACCCTAATTGAGCGAAAGTCGAGGGTGTCCCAGATTCAAGGCGTCCAAGGGCGAAGCCGTAGTAATTTACTGCGAGCCCTTGGCAACGCAGAAAATGGGGTATCATCGGCTTTCCCGCAGGGTAAACAAAATCGAGTGGTTTTTTGGTCATTTATATTTCACTGATGCAAAAGTTGTAAACAACCCGCATGTCGCTTAAAAAAAGCTATAAATAAGGCTTTTTATATAAGTTCTCAATTTGGTTTACGCTCATTTAGGGTTCTATTATATACTCCGTGTTATGGCCAATTAAAATTTTCTAATTTTTTGTTTCTAAAATAAAAAAGGACAACATGATCATGAATCTTGAATCTTTTGTGCTAGCTTTGGAACAGGAGGTTGCCAGTTACCATACTCCTGTGGTTGACCTGATCGCAGTACAGACCCGTGATCCTTATAAAGTGCTGGTTGCGACCATGCTTTCAGCAAGGACCCGGGATGAAACCACAGCCAAAGCCTCTGCCAGGTTGTTTAAGGAAGCCCCTGATATTCATGCACTTGCCGAATTGAGCGAGGCAAAAATACGAAAATTAATCCAACCGGTTGGATTTTTTAACAATAAGGCCAGGTATCTTCACAGTCTGCCCGGCGCCCTGAAACCTTATACCGATAAGGTGCCGGATGAACTCGATGAACTGTTAAAACTGCCCGGGGTGGGGCGTAAAACAGCCAATCTGGTTTTATCGGTGGCATTTGACAAGCCCGCCATATGTGTGGACACCCATGTTCATCGAATCATGAATATCTGGGGGTTTGTGAACACCAAACATCCCGAGGCCACCGAAAAGGCTTTACGAAAAATATTACCCGTTAAATACTGGAAAAGAATTAATTCAATCCTGGTTACCTTTGGCCAGGAGCGCTGCAAACCGGTGGGTCCCCAATGCGACCGCTGTTTGTTTGAACAGGATTGTCCAAAAATCGGGGTGACTCCAAGGCGGGTGAAAAGCAAAGGCGGTGATACCATGAAGTTTATTTCCTGGAATGTGAACGGGCTTCGGGCTGTTGAAAAAAAAGGTTTTGTGGATGTGGTCAAAGGGATAGGGGCGGATATCTTTGCCGTGCAGGAAACCCGGGTTCAGTCAAACCAGCTTTCAGAGGAGCTTAAAAATATTGACGGGTATTCAAGTTATTTTGCCCAGGCCAAAAAAAAAGGTTATTCAGGGGTGGGGGTTTATACCAGACAGAAACCCCTGAGCGTCACCGTCGGTATCGGAATGGACCAATTTGACGACGAGGGTCGTGTGCTGACCCTGGAATTTGCAAATTTTTTTCTGATCAATGCATATTTTCCCAATGCCCAGCATGAGCTCAAAAGAATCGATTATAAACTGGCGTTTAACCATGCCCTGTTTGAATATGCAAAGAAATTGGCAGGTAAAAAATCAAGCATCATCTGTGGAGATTTTAACGTGGCCCATAAAGCCATTGACCTTGCCAACCCCAAAGCCAATGAAAAAAATCCCGGGTATTCCATTGAGGAGAGAAACTGGATGGACAGTTTTATCAATGCGGGGTGGGTGGACACTTTCAGGGTTTTCAATCAGAACCCGGGACAATACTCCTGGTGGAGTTATCGTTTTAATGCCAGAAGCAAAAATATCGGCTGGCGCATTGATTACTTTGTCATTGATGAAAACAGCAAATCTAGGATTCACAGTGCGGCTATTTTGAGTGATATCCTCGGTTCCGATCATTGCCCGGTACAGCTGAAACTGAAAACCGGGTTGAAATAGAGGTTTTACCTGTGAGTTTTCTTGTGTATATCTTTAAACACACAAATTTATTCATTGTATAAATCTTAAATAAAATCTATTTATTTATTGCTATTTTCTTTATTTTGCTATACTGGTAAAAATAAAGGGATGGTTTTAATTATGAAAAGACACATTGAAAAAGAATTAATCAGGTGGAAAGGCCGGAAAAATAGAAAACCACTTTTGTTGCAGGGGGCTAGGCAGGTGGGGAAGACATATGTGCTTCAGGATTTTGGCAGAAAACAGTTTGGTGGTTTTCATTATTTTGATCTTGAAGAATTAAAAAATGACCTGTCTTCTATCTTTGAAGCATCGTCTTTGAACTCAAAAGAACTGCTAAACAAGCTGGGCTTTATTGCAGGAAAATCAGTTGATATTAATAAAGATATTTTAATACTTGATGAAATTCAGTCTATTCCAAGAGCAATAACAGCGTTAAAATATTTCTATCAGGAGGTACCGGAGCTTTCAGTTGCTGCAGCAGGTTCCAACCTGGGTGTTGCCCACAGCCATGAGCCTTTCCCTGTAGGAAAAGTTGAACTACTTCAAATGTATCCAATGAATTTTGAAGAATTTCTTGCAGGAACGGGTGAGAATATGGCCCTGTCATTTCTGGAAAATTTTCAGGGCGGCAAAACCGATGATGTTTATCACAGGCGCCTGTTTGATTTATTAAAAATATTTTTCGTTACAGGAGGAATGCCGGAAGCAGTTAACTTTTATATGAATAATAAAAACAACCCGCTGGAAACATTGAGATCTGTCCGGCAGTTTCAAAAACAGCTTATTTTTCACTATGAAAGAGACTTTTCGAAATATGCCGGAAGCACCAATTCCCGGCACATCGAACGTGTATTCAGGGCAATTCCTCTTCAACTCTCAAACACACAAAATAAAAAATCAAAAAAGTTCATTAGTGTCCGGTTAAGAATCGAATAAATTCAGCTGGATATGGCCACTAGTAATTTTATTTTTGTAATCAATTGGCGTAATGGCCTGTGAAATAAGCCTTTGTTCAAAAACAGTT